>JBEPVV010000001.1:0-25178 GCA_041690795.1 Gemmatimonadota bacterium
TGGTAGAGGTCGGGAAGGATGGATCCGTCGACGGGACCCTCGATGCACAGGGCCACCACCCGGAAGTCGACGCCGAGTCTCCGCAGCGAGGCGATGCGGTGGTTGGAATCGAGCAGCAGGTTGGTTCCGTTGCCGCCGACGATCCAGAGCGGAATACTCGAACCCACGTTGCCGCGCACCATGGCGGTGTCGCTACCGCCGTGCAGATACAGGCGGATCGCGCGGGTATCCGCGGCGTCGAAGCGGCGGTGGTACCACGGCGGAAGTGCACCCGATTGCAACTCGACGTCGACGTGACGGTCGTCAACCCGGGTGATCGTTGCATGATCGGCCGCGTCGGTTGCGTGCACGTCGACTGCAGCCGCGAGGAACGCATAGAATCGTGACGCCGCGCCTGGCAACCCGTCGCGGCGCAGCCGGAGCGTGTGCACAACGTCGGGTGCAGCCGATCGATATTCGCGCGGCAGCGCGGCCACCGCGGCGTCGATCACTGAATCGCGGAGTCGCATCACCAGCGAGTGGGCGATGGAATCGAATATTGGCCGGTCGAGACCGGACAGCATCCGCCGGTCGAACTCCCGGCTGTTGATCGTCAAGCCGGTCATAGTCCCATAGGTGCTGTCGAACTTCATCAGATACGGATAGGCGTGGCTTGCGAGGTCGAGCAGGAAACCGCTGTACGAGATGAACGCCTTGTCGCGGTCACGGGCGATCGGCTCCCAGGGCGCGGATTCGGCGCTGTCGAACTGCGCCCACTTCCATTGCTTGGGGTGACGGTCCCAGTCGTTCAGGAACATGTCCATCAGGCGAGCCGTCAGGAATGCGCGCGCGTCGACCTGCGCCTGCGAGTCACGATCGATGAGTTGCAACAGCGTGTCGCTGTCGATGACGCGCAATGCGCCGCGAAAACCCGCTGCATGTTTTGGTTTCGACGGGAATTCCTCGATCATGCCAAGGCGTCCGGCGAACTTCTTCCGGAACTCCCCCAGCAGCGAATCGTCCGGCATCACCACCAGCACCGGTGCGGGGTTCAGCACCGAAGCGGCGTCCAGTAGTTGGGTCGCGACCACTGCTGAGGCCGGGAAGCTGCTGCTGACCTGGTC
Organism: Gemmatimonadota bacterium; assembly: GCA_041690795.1. Classification (GTDB taxonomy): domain Bacteria; phylum Gemmatimonadota; class Gemmatimonadetes; order Gemmatimonadales; family GWC2-71-9; genus Palsa-1233. The sequence goes on from JBEPVV010000001.1 coordinate 1,104, forward strand.
GAGCGCAATACGCTCGACCGCCGTCCCTTTCCACTCCGCCGGCACCTCGACCGCATCCTTGTCGACCGATCGAAATACGTATTCGGTACCCGACGCGGCGCGGAACCGCAGCGAAGCGGTCTGGACCCCTCCGCCCGCCTTGAGCGGTTTGATTCCGCCGGCGAACGTCGTCAGGTTGAGCACCGGCGCCCTGATTGGCGTAATCCAGAGGTCGCGATAGTAACCGCCCAGTAGTGATCGATGGAAGTTGCCGGCGCGAAAGTGCGCACCCGCGGCGACCATCACCGAATCGGGCGAATCGACAACCGGTGGGGTCGAAGACGTCTGTGAACGCAGTGCTCCGGGCGTGATCGTCGCTGCGGCAATGCCGACGAGCGCGATTCTCCCCAACCGGCAGAAACGCCGTCGCAGAATCATCGCGGCCACCGATAGAGCGTGATCGCGCCAGGAGAACTTTCGCCTTCGTCACTGACGATCAGCACGCCGTCTCGGGTGATCGCTACCCCTTCGGGCTGCGAGTGCCCGGAAGGAAGTGGCCGCGCGAAGACGACCTCGCCTGCCGGAGTGATTTCGATGATCGCCTTCTCTTTCGACGCCACGAGTACGTAGTTGCCGCTGCGCGGGTCGATCGTGATGTCGGACGGATGGACGCCGTCCCAGCCGTTGTTGCCGACCAGTTTGTCAAACGCCACCCCGATATGCTCGACCGTGTCGGTGCTCGCGTGAGGGATCTTCCAGCGGAAGATGATGACCGAGTCACGCATGCCCTTGTCATGAACGCGCTTGCAACCCAGCAGCAAGGCGTTGATGTGCGGATCGAAGGTCATCGCCTCGAATTCGCACTTGCTGCCCAGGTCGGTGTCTTCGCGCGTGTAGGGCACAGCCGTGGAATCGCCGATCGCGAAATGATAGAGCACCCCTTCGCTGTCCATCAGGTAGAGCGAATCGCCGACCGAGGTGATCGCCTCGAAGTCCCCGTGAATCGCGGGGTTGCCCACGTCGAACTCGCGCTCGATCACGCCGCGTCGGTAGTCGATCTGGTAGATCCGCGCCCGCTCGTCGCCGTGAGTGAAAAGCCGGCCATCGGCCGTGAGCGCCAGGCCCGAGATTTCCTTGAGTCGCGCCGGCAGCTCCCAGCGCGCGATCGGTGCGTCGCCATCGCGCTCGCCCGAGTGTGCCAGTGCCTCGCGGAAGTGCGCCTCTCGCTGCACGACGACAATGCTGTCAGCCCGGGCCTGCGCGCGAAACGCCTGCTTCCCGCATGCCGTCAGCAGGGACAGCGCGCCCAGCCCCAGCAGCCCACCCGACCGCCAACGCCCGGCGTTCACTTCGCCTCGCGCTTCTCGGTGGCGACCGGGTCGCCGATTTCCAGGTCAACCGCGAGCACCTTGTCCCCAGCGCTCGCGCGCACCGCCGTGAGGAACCGATCCCGCGTGATTTCCTTCCGCACGCCGACGAGATAGTACAACTCCGACGGCTTGCCTTCGTTGGTGATCACCTGATCGAGGCGCCAGCGGCGTGCCAGTCCGTCCAGCACCACCTGGATCCGCTCCTGCGCTTCGCTCAGTGATTCGGTCGTGACCGAGAGGATCGCGTTGAATCGCGGTTTTTTCTTCGTCGGGCCGAGGATCTTCCGTACCCGGTTGAATCGCTTTGCGAGGGCTGCGGCCTTCTTGGGGCTGAGCGCCAGCACCAGGTCGCGGTCAGGGACGCTGACGGCATCGACCCGGTTGTCGGCGAGTTCGGTCAACGGCTCGGTCCAGGCAGATGCCGCAGTCGGCTCGAGCACGTTGCGGCCGAAGTCGTATCGCCATGTCAGCAGCACCACGAAGTTGAAGACGATCGACAGTACCGCTGCCACTGTCAGCGACTCGACGCCCGCCGCCAACCCGACTCCGATACCCAGGAAGATGTACACCGTGTCGCGCACGTCTCGCATGGTGGTCCGGAATCGCAGTCCGGCCACGATACCGCCGAGGCTGAATGCGAGCGCAAGGCTGGTGCGAACGACAAGCACGATGCCCGCGACGACGATCGGCAGGATAATCAGCGTCTGCACGATCGACTGGTTGAAGTCACGCGTTCGCCGTGCTGACATGAAGACCCAGCTCACCGGGAGCATCAGCGCCAGCGTACTCATCATTACCATCACCGCGGTGATAGTCAGATCCAGCCGGGAGCTGCCGTCCGCAATTGGACCACCCTTGCCCTTGGCCGCGGCTAGTCCGTCATCGAGCAGCTGCGGATTCTTGGTGATATCCTGGATGTGCTCACCGGAGAGGAGCCGGTCGAAGAAGGGGATGAAATGGAAGAGGAGGAAGACGACCGCGCCCAGCACGACATAGTAGGCGATCAGGCGGCGGATGGGTCGGTCCGAACCGAGGGTGAAAAAGTCGATCAGACGTTTGAACCAACCCATGAATCCGCCGTGTAAAGGATATGTAACGGAGAGGGGACGGCTTAACCCCCTCCGCCTACACGCGGCTTACTTCCCAATACCAGCCAACAGCGTTTCGCCGGCCTTTTCGTGCTGCACGAATACCGGTGCCACGCGGTCGACCAGCGCCTTGAGCTCGGCATTCTGGATCGCGGGCAGCAGCGTGCCCGTAACGGCGGCGATGACGGCCTTGTGGTAGGCGATCTCATGTTCGAGGAAGGCGTGATCGAAGCCGACGCCATGAGCAGCAGCGCGCAGCGTCTTCATCGCGGCGGCATGCGCCTCGGCGCTGGCCCTGCCGGCCGGCGGGGTCGGCGTGACGCCCAGCTTTTTCGCCAGGTCACGTCCCTGCTGGCGGGCATCGGTGTGGGCCTTGACCAGCATCGCGCCGTAGTCGCGAACCGCTTGGGTCGATCCCTTGGTGGCGCCGAGCTTGCCGGTCTCGATGTCATCGGTGTTGGCGCCGTCGTAGATGGCCACGATAGTCGCATCGTCGAGGGCGACGCGGAGTGCGTCCGTGGCTGCCGGGGCCGGAATGACGCGGGCAGGCGCAGGAGCTGCGGCGAGGGCAGCGAGCGTGGAGATCAGGATGAGCGACATGGATCCTCCATTTGGGTGGCAAGCGGGCCGAGGTTTCGGCTGGGCAGGGAACATGGCACATTACTCTAATATGTCAAGGTTTTCATGGTTATATTGTAAGATACCCCGTCTCTGGTTTGATTTGGTCATGGACGAACGCCTCGCAGCCACCGACCCGACGCGCGATCGCGTCCTTGAGGCGCTCCGTTTCGGGGCGAAGACGGTCGAGGCGCTGGCTGGCATGATCGGCGTGACGCGGAATGCGATCCGGGTGCACCTGGCGACGCTTGGCCGGGATGGATTGATCGAAAGCACCGGCGTGATCCGGTCGCCAACGCCAGGGAAACCGGCGCGGGTGTACGCGTTGACCCGCGCCGCGGAGACAAGGTTCTCGTCCGCCTATCCGGCCACGCTCACGGCGCTGATCGGCGTACTCTCCGAGCAACTTCCGGCCGACCATCTCGACGCACTCTTTGCGGCGGCCGGAAGCCGACTCGCCGGCGAGCCCCTTGGCGTCGCTGCCAACAACCCCGCACTGACCGCGAAGCGACTGCTCGAATCGCTCGGTGCAGCAGTCACGCTTTCGGCCATCTCGGGGACAACGACGATGGTGTCCGGCGCCGCGTGTCCGCTCGCAGTTGCCGTACGTGAGTGTCCCGGGAGTTGCGAAATGGTCCGGGCGATGCTGGTTCGCGCGACGGCGAGCGCGGTGGTGACCTGTTGTGTCCACGGTGATTCGCCGCGCTGCAACTTCGAAGTAGGCTGAACAACTTCCGCGCCTGGCGCGGTGTCCCCGTTCCATCCCGCTCGCCTACTTCACGCCATCGCGAGACTCACGTAGCTTTGCTGCGCCCGGGCCGTCGTCGTTTTCGGTGCCGGCAGCTCCTCTCTTCATACCCAGCACAGCGGATAATCGATGCCCATCCACACGCGACGCGATGTCTATGACGTCTGCATTGTCGGCTCGGGGGCCGGCGGCGGCATGGCCGCGCACGAACTGACGAAGGCGGGCGCGAGCGTCATCATGCTCGAGGCCGGCGGAATGTGGGACAACACCAAGGACTCGGACATGTTCGTCGAGCCCTGGGAAACACCGCGGCGCGGGCGGGGCACGACGGAGCGTCCGTTCGGCGAGCACGATGGCTGTATCGGCGGCTGGACCGTCCCCGGCGAACCGTTCACCACCGCGCCGGGAAGTCAGTTCCAGTGGTGGCGGGCGCGCATGCTTGGCGGCCGGACCAATCACTGGGGCCGCATTTCGTTGCGGTTCGGGCCAGATGATTTCAAGCACAAGACCGCTGATGGACTTGGCGACGACTGGCCGATTTCGTACGACGACATGGCGCCGTACTACGACGACGTCGATCGTCTCGTCGGGATCTTCGGCAGCCGCGAAGGGCTGCGGAATCATCCCGATGGCGTGTTCCTGCCGCCGCCCAAGCCGCGCTGCTGGGAGACGCTGGTCAAGAAAGCCGCCGACAAGCACGCGGTGACCTGCATTCCGTCGCGTCTCTCGATCCTGACCCGGCCGCTCAATGGGCGACCGGCGTGCCACTACTGTGGCCAGTGCAATCGTGGCTGCCGGGTCAACGCGAACTTCTCGTCGACCAACGTGCTGATCAGCCCGGCGATGCGCACCGGCAAGCTGACACTGCGCACCGACGCCATGGTGCGCGAAGTTTCGGTTGGCGCCGACGGTCTCGCCAACGGCGTGATCTACATCGACAAGGTCTCACGAGAAGAACGCCGGGTCGATGCCAGGATCGTGGTCCTCGCCGCCAGTGCGCTCGAATCCTCGCGCATCCTGCTCAACTCCAGTTCGGCCAGGTTCCCGCACGGGCTGGCCAACTCCAGCGGCATGGTCGGCAAGTACATCACCGACACGACGGGAACCGACGTCGGCGGATACATCCCATCGCTGGTCGACCAGCCGCGACACAACTGTGATGGCGTGGGCGGCGCACACCTCTACATGCCATGGTGGCTCGACAACAGGAAGCTCGATTTCCCGCGCGGCTATCACATCGAGATCTGGGGCGGAATGGGCATGCCGGGGTACGGCTTCATGGGCGGCATCCAGAGCTACCCTCCCGGCGGCGGCTATGGCGCGTCGCTCAAGAACGACTATCGCAAGTACTGGGGCGCGACGATCGGCTTTTCGGGGCGCGGCGAAATGATCCCCAACGAGAACTCGTATTGCGAACTCGATCCGCGCACGGTGGATCAGTGGGGAATCCCGGTGCTCCGCTTCCACTGGAAGTGGAGCGATCACGAGTATCTCCAGAGCAAGCACATGCAGGAGACCTTCCGGACCCTGCTGCACGAAATGGGCGCTGAGGTCTGGTCGACGATGCCGACCAAGGAACAGGGATACGGGATCTCGACCGGGGGATCGATCATCCATGAGGTCGGCGGCACTCGCATGGGCAATTCGGCAACGACGAGCGTGCTCAATGCGAACAGTCAGGCCTGGGACTGCAGGAATCTCTTCGTCGCCGATGGCGGACCGTTCGTAACCCAGGCCGACAAGAACCCGACCTGGACGATCCTGGCGCTCTCCATGCGCACGTCGCGCTACATCGCATCGCAGCGGAAGGAAGGCAGACTGTGATTGATCCCATCGAAGGCGCAGCCGCAACACCCGTTACGCGTCGCAGTGTGGTCGGCGCCCTCGCAGCCACGGCCGGCGCGTTCATGATTCCCCGGCCGGCGCAGGCGGTCGAAGCCTCGCGCGTGGCTACGATCAGCCGCAACGCGGCCGCGCTTCGCGGCGCCGCGTATTCTCCGAAGGTCTACTCTGCTCATGAGTGGGCGACAGTGCAATTGCTGGTGAACTACATCATCCCCAAGGACGCGACCAGCGGCTCGGCTACCGACGCTGCCGTGCCGGAATTCATGGATACGATGCTCGACCTCGAACCCGGGATGCGCACCGCGAATCGCGGCGGGCTGGCCTGGATCGATCATCAATCGCATCAGCGCTTCGACAAGGACTTCGTCGACGGAACCGATGCCCAGCGCCGCCAGCTGCTCGACGACATCGCCTATCCGGCGAAGAGCAAGCCGGAGATGGCGATGGGCGTGGCGTGGTTCAACTCCTTTCGTGATTTCACTGCCACCGGATTCTTCACCTCCGAGCTGGGAGTGAAGGATCTCGGCTACCAGGGAAACACGGCGGTCCCCGAATGGACCGGATGTCCGCCGGAGAACTACACCCGCCTCGGTACGAGCAAGCCATCGTGAAGCGCGATAACAATACCGGTCGCCTCGGCATCGGTTTCGTCGGGTCCGGGTTCAACACCCGCTTTCACATTCAGGGGTGGACCGGCGTACGCGACGCCGACGTCCTCGGCGTCTGGAGTCCCAACACGAAGAACGCAGCGAGTGCGGCTGCGTTGTCGAAGACGCTTGGCGTCGGCGACGCGAAGGCGTATCGATCGATTGCCGAGATGGTGAGCGACCCAGCGATCGATGCGATCTGGTTGTGCGGGCCGAATCAGGCGCGCGTCGAGAATGTTGAAGAGATCTGTGACGCGCTCCAGCGCGGCAAGGGGGAACTCCGGGGCATTGCCTGCGAGAAGCCGCTGGCGCGCGGTGTGGCCGAGGCGAAGCACGTGCTCAAGCTGGTGGAGCGCACCGGTATCATGCACGGATATCTGGAAAACCAGTTGTTTGCGCCGGGTGTCACTCGCGGTCGCGACCTGATCTGGGCCCGCGGTGCTGCGGCGACCGGTCGGCCGTACCTCGCCCGTGCAGCAGAGGAGCACTCGGGTCCGCACAATGCCTGGTTCTGGCAGGGTGAGAAGCAGGGCGGTGGCGTCCTTAACGACATGATGTGTCATTCGGTCGAGGTGGTGCGCTTCCTGTTGACCGAGCCGGGCGCAGCGCGCTCGACCCTGCGTCCGGTTTCGGTGGCTGGACGGATCGCCTCATTGAAGTGGAGCAGGCCGGAGTATGCGAAGCAGTTGAAGGCGCGGTTCGGCAAGGAGGTTGACTACACGAAGCGGCCGTCGGAAGACTTCGCGTCGGTGACGATCACCTACGAAACGCCGGATGGTCTGCCCGCAATCGGCGAAGCGACCACCTCATGGAGTTTCGTCGGGCCGGGGCTGCGCCTGTCAGCCGAATTGCTGGGGCCTGAATATTCGATGAACTGGAACTCGCTCAACTCGGAACTCGCCTGTTTTTTTTCCCGCGAGGTGAAGGGACACGCGGGCGAAGACCTGGTTGAAAAACAGAATGCCGAAATGGGACTGATGCCGGTGGTGCCCGACGAAGCGGCCACGTACGGTTACGTCAACGAGGATCGTCACTTCGTGCGCGCCTTCCTCGGCAAGGAGGCGGCGATGCTGACGTGGCACGACGGTCTCGAGGTGATGCAGATCCTGATGACGGCGTACATGAGCGCCGAACAGGGCAAGACGCTCGCGTTTCCGCCGCGCGGGCTGGATGGATTCCTCCCGGCGGTGGCGAGGGGCGCATGGCAACCCTGAAGCATCGCGGGCAGGAAATTCCCCACGAACTGACGACGACGGCGTTCGAGATTCCGGGTTGCCATGTGGTGCAGTCGCTGGGACTGGTGCGCGGGATCGTGGTGCGATCGCGCTCGGTCTTCGGCCGGGTCGGCGCCGGGATCCAGATGCTGTTCGGCGGCAACATCACCCTCTATACCTCGATGTGCGAGCAGGCGCGCGAGAACGCGTTCGAGATCATGCTCGCGCACGCGCAGAACGTCGGCGCCAACGCGGTGATCGGCGTGCGGTACGATGCGACCGAGATCATGGCTGGCGTCTCGGAAGTGCTCTGTTACGGCACGGCAGTGATCGCCGAAGAGACAGTGGGGTAGGAGCGAGGCGAGAGACGAGAGGCGAGAGGCGAGAGGCGAGAGGCGAGAGCTTAACTGATTGCGCGCTTGACCGCCGAGATCCTTTCGACATCGGTCACCTGGCGCGCGAGTTCGTCTGCGGGCAAGGCGCTCCGGAAACGAATATCGTGCGCGCGTCCGACGTCATGTTGCAGCATCGCGCCGCGCAGGTGCACTTCGGTCACGCCGGTGACGCCAACTAGTTCGACCGCGTTGGCGGCATTCACGCCGCTGCCGGCCATGATGATGATCCGCCCGGCCGCGGCGCGCACCAGGTCCCCGATCAACATGCGTCCCTCCCAGGCCGTCTGACGCTGGCCCGACGTCAGCAGCCGGTCGATGCCCAGCCGGATCAACGTGTCGAGTGCGGCGAACGGGTCACGGCAGACATCGAAGGCACGGTGGAACGTCAGCTGCATATCGCGCGCGTCGCCGCGCAGCGCGGCGATGGTTGCCTCATCGACATCGCCATCCGCCGTCAGCGCTCCGACGACGGCGCCCTTTGCATTCATCGCCTGGAACAGTTGCAGGTCCGCTCGCATCACCGCGACATCGGTGGCGTCATAGACGAACCCGCCGCCGCGAGGCCGGACCATTGGGAAGACCGGGACGCCGGCCTGCTCGAGGGCGAGCACGAACACGCCGTGACTCGGCGTGGTGCCGGCATCGGCGAGGTTGTCGCAGAGTTCGAGGCGATCGGCACCGCCGCGCGTGGCCGCAAGCGCTGAGGCGAGGGAGTCGACGCAGGCTTCGATCAGCACCGGCACGGCCCGCGCTACGCTGCTCCCGCCACCGATCGTGGTGGTCGGAAAAGCACCGCAAAGATCACGAAGATCACCGCCGCGCCCACGGCAGGGACCATCCAGATCGCCGGCCAATTGTGGATCGTGGGGCTGCTGGCGTAGCCGTTGACCACCGCGCCAGACACCAGCGCACCGATGAAGTAGCCCACGCCATTGGTGAGAAAGTTGAGGAACCCCTGCGCTGCACCGCGGATTCGCGGCCCGGCCTTTTCGTCGGTGTAGATCTGTCCCGCGACGAAGAAGAAGTCGTAGCACATGCCGTGCAGCACGATGCCGACCCAGACCAGCCACATCATCGACGTGGAATTACCGTGCGCAAAGGCGAAGTAGCGCAGCGCCCACGCCGCCATGCCGCCCAGCATGATGCCCTTGATGCCGAAGCGCCGAAGCAGGAAGGGCAGCGTCAAGAGGAAAGCGAGTTCCGACCACTGGCCGAACGTCTGGATGAAGGCCGCGTCCTTGACGCCGATCTCGTTCAGGAAGGGATTGGCGAAGGTGTAGTAGAACTGCAGCGGGATACAGAGCAGGAACGATCCCAGGCAGAAGATCAGGAACGAGCGGTCCTTGAGCAGCGACAGGGCATCGAGGCCAAGTGCATCCCGTACGCTGAACGGCGTTCCCGCGGCGCGGGGTGGCGTGTGCGGCAGCAGCAGGCAGTACGCCGCCATCACGATCGATGCCCCAGCGGCCAGCCGCATCGGAAGCGCCAGCGCGTCGGCATGCAGCACCTTGCCCACCACCGTGCCAGCCACGATCCAGCCGATCGTTCCCAGCACCCGGATCATCGGGAACGCCCGCGCGGGATCGTCGACGTGATGGAACGCCACTGAATTGGTGAGCGACAGCGTCGGCATGAAGCAGAGGGCGTAGAGAATCAGTAGCGGATAGAAGGTGCCGAACGTGGTCTGGGTGGACAGGAACCACATGATGATGCCGCCGGCCAGGTGGAGAACGGCCAGCAACCGCTCCGATGCGAAGAACCGATCGGCCACCATGCCGATGAAAAACGGACTCACCAGCGCCGCGATGGCCGTGGCGCCATAGGCCAGCCCGACCTGGCCGCCGCTGAACTGCCGCGTCTGCGAGAGATAGGTCCCCATGGTGACGAACCAGCTTCCCCAGATGAAATACTCCAGGAACATCATCGCCTGCAGTCGCGGCCGCGTGCTCATGAGAGGTCCTTGATACGGATGGCGCGGAACCAGACCTTGCCGCCGTGCGACTGCAGACCCACGTGTCCGCGGCGCGACTTCCCGAACGTGAGCCACTGCTTGAACTTGCTGGCCGCAATCTTGTCCTTCACGATCTTCGAAGCGAAGTCGACGTCGACGGTACGGATACCGTTGAGGAAGTACTGGACCCGCGACCCGTGCACGACGATGCGCACCTCATTCCACTCACCGACCGCCTTCGGCGCGTTGATCGGCGCGGGATAGAGCGCGTAAAGTGATCCGGCCGCCGTCATCGGCGACTTGCCGTCGGGGTGCCCACCGTTATCGAGAACCTGCATCTCGGGGGAGTTTTCGTAGATCTCGCCGGTGCCTTCGTTCGCCCAGATGAAGATGCCGCTGTTAGCGCCCGGAGCCACCTTCCACTCGAGGTCGAGCTCGAAGGATGAATACTGCTGATCGCTGACGAGATCGCGTCCATCACCGGGGGTGTAGATCGCGCTGTCGTTCACGCTCCATCCAGTGGTGACTCCAGGCGACTGCTGATAGGCGTGCCATCCGGTGAGGGTGCGGCCATCGAACAACGTCATCCAGCCGCCTCGCCGGATCGAATCACGCGGCATCATCCCGTCGTTTCGCGGGCGCTGCGAATAGCCACCGCAGCCGAGCGTCAACACGCAGAGAGCGGACGTCACGAGCGGAATGAACGCACGTCGATTCATGGAGATTCCTCACAGCGATGGAGAAGGCATCGGGAATGCCGAAGGTTATGGCGTTCGCCGGGACGGCGGAAGGGCCGACACCGCGTCGACCAGGACCCTCACGGCGTCGATGCTGGTGGGTCGCAGCGTCCACCGCCCGATCCGGGCCGACGCCACGCTGGCGAGCACGGCGTCGCTGCCCGCGCGCCATCCAGAGTCAGCTGTCGCCTTCTGCTGTGTGCGCTCCAGAGATTCAAGACCGACGCGCGCCAGCTCCTTGAGCGCCGCCGCGACCTCGGCCGCCTGCTGGGCGGCGGGAACCCGGTCGCGGATCGCCGCGAGTCGTCCGTCGAGCCCACGCATCTCGGTGAAGGCCCGCTGCAACGCCGCGATCGCAGTCGTGTCGCCGGCGACGGCGGCGCGAGCGACGCCGGCCATGTTCCAGCTTGCACGCGGGTCGGCAACCGCCGCGTCAATCAGCCCCGAATGCGGCCACATCTGCGTGTCGCCGCTGCCGCCGAAGTCGCGCGGGCGGACGAATCGAAGCAGTGATTCGAAGACGTCGATCGAGTCTCCCGCCAAGGGACGGACCATCCGACGTGAGTGATCAAGGTGAGTGATTCCGAGTTCGCCAAGCCGGGTCGATGTCGGGTCGAGTCGGCGGTACATGTCGGTCACGTCGTTCACCGACGCCGGCGACCAGAAACGCTCGGCGATCACCGCCAGCCGCGGCCAGATGCGCGAGTCGATGGTTTCCGGTGTCACGTATTCGCTCCACATGCATGCTTCGCCGCCGAGCACGAGCTGCTGCTGCTCCGGCGTCAGGTCGGTGTTGGCCGGGAGGGGATCGGGCAGGTAGAAGTCGGATGCGGGCTTCTGATGATCGATGTAGTACGGCGCCGACAGGATGCCGCGAAAACCGGCCTTGGCCGACATGGCGAGGACGTTCGAGCCGGTCCATGACTGGATGACCGCGGTCGTCGGCAACCCGGGCTGGAAGATTTCGTTCCAGCCCACGGGAATCCGGTCGTGCTTCTGGACAATGGCGAAGAGCCGACGGTTGAACTCCGTGTGCAGAGCTGCTTCGGTCGCGATGTGGTGCGCCTTCATCCACGCCTGGATTTCGGCGCGCTGCTTCCACTGGGTCGGATCGACTTCATCGCCGCCGATGTGCCAGTACTGGTCGGGAAAGAGACCGCTGATCTCACCGATGAAGCGGTCGAGAAACTTGTACGTCGATTCGCGGGTTGGGTCCATCGTCGGCGCAAACGTGCCCCACCGTCTCGCGATCGCGAACGGGCCCTGGCCAATGGTCAATTCCGGGTATCCCACGAACCAGGCGCTCGAATGTCCCGGCACATCGAATTCGGGCATCACCCGGATGCCGCGGTCGGCGGCATAGGCGACGATCTCGCGAATCTCGCTCTGGGTGTAGAAGAACGAATCGGAGCCGAACTCCTGCAGACGGGGAAAGACGCGGCTTTCGACGCGAAACCCCTGGTCGTCCGACAGGTGCCAGTGAAATACGTTGAGCTTGACCATCGCCATGCCGTCGAGCGTGCGCTCGATCACGCTCACCGGTTCGAAGTGCCGCGAGACATCGAGCAGCAGTCCGCGCCAGCGGAACCTCGGGGCATCGTGAATGCTCGCGCCCTGGAGGTAGAGCCCCTGCTGATCGGCGTCCTGTAGCTGCAGCAGCGTTTCGAGTCCGCGAATCACTCCCACGACGCTCGGTGCCTTGAGGACTCCCTGCCTGGGTGACACGTTGAGCTGATACGACTCATCGTCGTCGAGGCCGGGGATTGCCGGCCCGGCACTCGCTGCGTCGATCACGAGCGTGGCGGTGCGTCCGGTCGCGTAGGTTCGCGACACCGGGACGCCGATCCGCCGCTCCAGTCGAACGATGGTTCGGGTGATGGCGCGCTCGAGCCGGGGGGTGCGTACCCCGGCAATGGCGATCGTGAAGCCGCTGTCGAGGCGCAGCCGGTCGTTCGATAGCGTGACCGCCGCAGGAACCGGCATCAGCGTATGAGTCATCGAGGCCTGGGCAGTGACCGCGCAGGGGGAGAGGCAGGTGATCACCAGCGCGGAGATGGCGCGCATCGTCTTCCGATGGGAGAGGAAGGCGAAAGATGGCCGATGGCGCGGCGTTCGGTAAGGCATATAATTGGCAATGCAGATCACCGCCCTCAACATCTATCCGATCAAGGGATGTCGCGGTATCCCGCTGCGGGAAGTCGCCGTCGACCGAATCGGCCTCGTCGGCGACCGTCGCCTGATGCTCGTCAGTCACGACAACCGCTTCCTCAGCCAGCGCGAAGCCCCGGCGCTGGCGACACTCGAACCCGCGCTTGATGCCGAACGGATACGTGTCCGTGCTCCTGATCGCGAACTGCTCGACCTGACGATCGATCCAGCCGGCGCGCCCCGGGAGGTCTGGGTCTGGTGGGACCACGGCATCATGGCCACCGATCAAGGTGACCGTGCGGCGCAGTGGTTCTCCGATGCGCTCGGCATCAACTGCCGGCTGGTGCATTTCGGCGCAGCGGCCCGCAACCGCGTTGATCCCGCATACTCGATTCGCACCGCGGCAGACACGGCGTTCACCGATGGATATCCGATCATGGCCGTGTTGCAGGAGTCGCTCGACGATCTCAATACGCGACTGAAGGAACCCGTGCCAATGGCACGTTTCCGGCCCAGCGTAGTCGTCGCCGGTGACGCTGCGTGGACTGAGGACGAGTGGCGGGGATTGCAATTGGGTGATCTGGCGTGCGATGCTGTCAAGCCGTGCGGCCGGTGTGTGGTGACGACCACAGATCAGCTCACCGGCGCGCGCAACGCGGCGCAGGAGCCGCTCCGGACACTGGCGACCTTCCGCACGATTCCGCGGCTTGGGGCCATCTTCGGCCAGAACATCGTGCCACGCGAAATCGGGCGCCTGCAGGTTGGCGACGCGGTCCGCCGCACGTGACCGAACGGCTCTACTACCGCGACGCGCAAGTGCTGACGTTCGACGCGAACGTCATTGCCTGCGCCGGCGATGCGACGCACATCCTGCTCGACCGGTCCGCGTTCTATCCCACATCTGGTGGTCAGCCGCACGACACGGGACGCCTCGGCGGCGTTCGCGTGATCAATGTGATCGACACCGATGCGGGCGTCGTGCATGTAGTGGAGATGCCGGTGCCGCTTGGCCCGGTGCACGGCGAAGTCGACCGGGCGCGCCGCGAGGACCTTACGATCCAGCATTCGGGTCAGCACCTGCTATCAGCGCTGGCCGCTGACCGTTTTGGCTGGGAAACGACGAGCGTGCATTTCGGTGACGAGGCGTCGACCATCGAGTTTGCGGTGGCGTCGACCCCGCCGGAGCGACTCACCGAGCTTGAGGACGCGGCGAATGCGGCGATCGGCAGCGCGCTGGAACTCAGCGTTTCCTTTGAAGAAGCTGCGGCGGCAACCCGCGCCGGGCTTCGCAAGCCAACCGATCGTTCCGGATTGGTTCGTGTGGTCACCATCGACGGCGTGGATCGCAGTGCCTGCGGCGGAACGCACGTGCGCCGGACCAGCGAACTCGGAATGATCATGGTCGGCGGGACGGAGCGGATCCGCGGCAATGTGCGGCTGAACTTCATCGCCGGCGCACGAATCCTGCGCCGGCTGCGGAGCGTGCAGGAAACGCTCGACACGCTGGCAGCAGCAGCCGTCTGTGCGCCGGACGGTCTCACCGCGCTGATACCAGCGCGGCTGGCCGAGCTGAAGGATTTGCGCGCGAGGATGGCGGACGCCGAAGAACAACTTGCCCTGATGCGCCTGCGTGAATTGCAGTCACTGTCGGCGGCGGACGCTGACGGCCTGCATCGTGTTGTCCATCGCGCCAGCAGTGAGTCCGCAGCGATGCTGCGCCAGATGGCGCAGGCCGTGTCGTCGATGCGGCGACTGCTCTTCATCACGCTCGATGAGAACGCGCGCACCGTTTACGTGGGGGCCAGCGCTGACACCGGGATCGACGCCGGTGCCCGGCTCAAGGCGGCGCTCGCCGCCGTCGGGGGTCGTGGCGGCGGCTCACCGCGACTCGCTCAGGGGACCGTTCCGACGAACGAGGCGCTTGAGGCACTTGTGGTTGCGCTTTCCCCGCCGGGGTGACCGGCGACATCCTCGTTCGGACGATTCCCATCGCGTTACCTTCCGGCATGATCATTCAGGGGCACGCGTGATCCGCTACGAGGTCACGCTCGAGTGTTCGGAGTCGACCGCACCCGCGCTTGAGCGCTGGATGCGGAACACGCACATCCCCGACATGCTGGCCACCGGGTGTTTTGTCGCGGTACACTTCGACACCAATGACGGCCGCTTCCGCACGGTGTACCAGGCATCCGCCCGACCGCACCTCGATCGCTATCTCGACGAACACGCCGAGCGGCTGCGCGCCCAGTTCCGGGCACAATTCCCCGATGGCGTCGCCGTGTCGCGCGACGTCTGGGAACAACTGCAGAGCTGGGCGCCGATGTGATTCCGCGCTGTGCGATCAACCGCGTCACGTCACCACCACCAGGCCTTACCGAATCGGCCGCACTCGCCGACATCGCCTGGTCGTTCCATCGAGGATTTCGCGGCTACGCTCCCACGCCTGTTCGTCGGCTCGACCAGCTCGCTGCTGAACTCGGCATCGGTTCTCTCCACGTCAAGGATGAGTCGCCGCGTTTCGGCCTCAACGCATTCAAGGGACTGGGCCCTTCATTCGCGATGCACCGCTGGCTCGCGACGCACGCGGTCGCGAGCGATGCGGTGTTTACCACAGCCACCGACGGAAACCACGGACGCGCCGTCGCGTGGATGGCGCGGCAGCTCGGTTTCCGGGCCGTGATCTACGTTCCCGCAAACACCGCCATGGATCGCATCGAGGCGATCAACAATGAGGGTGCCAAGGTCGTCCTCGTGACCGAGGGGTATGATGCCGCGGTGCGTCTCGCGCTGACCGCAGGCGAAGAAAAAGGCTGGATCGTGATTCAGGACACTGCGGTGCCCGGATACGTGGACGTCCCGGCGTGGATCGGCGCCGGTTACTGGACGATGGCGCGCGAGCTCGAAACAACGCTGCATCTTCCGGCCAGGGCCGACGTCGATCTCGTGCTGGTGCATGCCGGCGTCGGTACCTGGCCCGCAGCGATGGTCTCCTACTACTGGCATCGGTACGGGACGAATCGCCCTCGCATCGTCGTGGTCGAACCGACCGAAGCTGCCTGCGTGACCGAATCGATTGTCGCCGGACACCCGACACAGGCTACCGGGTCGCTGCGTACGATCATGGCGGGGCTGAACTGCGGCTTCCCATCAATCACGGCGTTCGAGACACTGCAATGCGGTGTCGATGCCTTCATCACGATTCCAGATCGCTGGGCCGAGCGCGCGATGCGCACGCTCGCCGCCCAGCAGCCACAGTTTATTTCGGGGGAATCCGGCAGTGCGAGCGTGGCGGGTCTCATGGCGCTCATGACCGACCCGGAATATGCTGCGGTACGCGAACATGTCGATCTCGGCGCCCAGACGCGGGTGCTGACATGGTCGACCGAAGGGGCAACCGATCCCGAAGGCTGGGAACTGATCGTGGGGCGGCCGCCGGAGTGAACTTGACGCAGGAGCGTGCGATGTCTGCTGATCCGAAATATCCAGTCGGGCGTTTTGTGCCGCCGCTCGCGTGGGATCCCGCAGCCACGTCTCAGTGGCTCGGCGACCTCGCCGCGCTACCCGCCAGCATCACGTCGGCCACAAGTGGCCTGAACGATCGCCAGCTCGACACGCCATATCGCGACGGCGGGTGGACAGTGCGTCAGGTCGTGCACCACCTCGCCGATTCGCACCTCAACGCCTTCTGCCGTTGCCGGCTCGCGCTGACCGAAGAGGCGCCCGTCATCAAGCCGTACGAGGAGGCGCGCTGGGCCGAGCTGCCGGATGCCCGGACGGCGCCGATCGCGCTGTCGCTGCAGATTCTGGATGGCTTGCACCCACGATGGGTCGCGCTGCTGCAGGCTCTGACCACCGAACAGTGGCAGCGGGTCTTTCATCATCCCGACCATGAACGTCCGCTGACGCTCTGGCACACAGCGGCGTTGTATGCATGGCACGGACGTCATCATACCGCCCACGTCATCGCGCTGCGAGAGCAGCTGGGTTGGACATAATGCCGGCTCGGTTGGTCATCGGGTACTGCACTGTGATCCTCGCGGCGGTCGGTCGCACTGGACCGTGGCGTGCCGCCGAACTGGGGCACAGCAACCAGGCAGAATGGACGACGCCTTCCGTCACCCCGATCGGCGATGCGGCGACATTCAAGGCCGCGTGGGTGCAGCTGTATTCCGTGCAGGCTTTTCGTCCTGCCGTGCCCGCCGTGGACTTTCACAGCTGGCGCGTGATACTGGTGGCGCTCGGAAGCCGCCCGAGCGGCGGTTACTCAGCCCGGCTCGACAGCGCGAGGGTCGTCAACGACACCGCGGTGATCGTCGTCGGCGTGGTGACGCCCCCGAAGGGCTGCGCCGTATCGATGGAACTGACGACGCCCGCGGTGGCCATCGCCACTCCGGCTGTCCCCCTTCCGTATCGGATCGTATTTCACGAGCGCGCCGACAGCGCGCGCTGCAACTGACCACCCCGACGCTGGAGTAGTGCATGGATCGGCAGACCGTGGACGGGATCGGTGGGGTAGTGCTGTTCGCTGATCACGCCGACTCGCTGGCGCAGTGGTATGAAAAGCATCTCGGCATCTTTTTCACGCGAGAGCCGGGTAGCCACGAGTGGTGGTGCGACTGCAAGGGCGCCGCCTTCGCGATCCACCAGACCAAGCATCCGCTCGGTCACGACCGCAGGCTGGTCGAGATCACCTGGCGGGTGGAGAATCTCGATGACTTCGTCGAGCAGCTTGGTGACCTTGGCATCACCGTCGACGAGCGCCAGGAAACGCCCGAGGGCGGGTACGCTTGGTTCGACGATCCCGAAGGCAACCGGATCGAACTCTGGCAGGAACCCGAGAAGTAGGCAGGATCCGTCACCTCGTCCACCGGGAACCATGGGGCTGACGGCGGGGTATGTGAGGAGGCGCCGAATATCCCGGGAATTGCCATTTTGGCACGGGATGTGAAGCGATCAGGGGGCTGGCCCTTACTGGGCCCACTGTGCATCGTTCGGGAAGACGGGACGTCCCTTCTCGTTGACCCATCCAAGGGAGACAAATCATGCGAAAGACCATTATGGCCCTGGTCGCGGCCGGGGCGCTCACGGGCTGCGTCAGCAAGAAGCGCTACGACGAGTCCGTGCTGGCTCAGCAGCGTGTCAGCGAGCAGAAGGATTCGCTCGTCAATGACGTGCTGGCCACGTCCCAGATGATGGCCGACATCAATTCCGACTTCGCCGCCGTGAAGGGCCTCGGCGTGAGCCCCGTGTCCAACAGCGATCGCCCGCTCTCCGGCAAGGCCGAAGACCGCGCCGTGATGCTGGGCAAGGTTCGCGAAGTTATCGCCCGGCTCAACGCCGCCGAGCAGCAGGTCGTCGCGAGCAAGAAGCGGATCAATGGCATGTCCTCGAGCTTCGCCGAGCAGAAGAAGCAGTTGACTGCCCAGCTCGACACCTATCAGAAGACGATCGATGACCTCAAGGCATCGGCCGAGCAGCAGGAAGCGATGATCACGCAGCAGAAGGCGCAGATCACCACGCTCGCCAGCCGGGTTGACACGTTGACGCAGCAGTCGGCAGTGCTCAGCACCGAGAAAGCAGCTGTCAAGGACACGCTCACCCATGTGATCGACCAGGACAACACTGTGTACTACGCGGTGGGTACCAAGGCCGAACTGGTGAAGCGCGGCATTTTGGTGAGCGAGGGCAGCAAGTTCCTGATGTTCGGCAGCAAGACGCTCGAGCCGGCGCGCGACCTGAAGCCGGAGCTCTTCCAGCGTCTTGATCGTCGCCGTGACACCGTGCTCTCGGTGCCGGATCCGAGCAAGGAGTACAAGATCGTGACCCGTCAGAGCCCGACCTACCTGGCGAGCAACGGCCTTGAAGGCAACAAGGTCAAGGGCGACTTGCATGTCACCTCGCCGGCGTTCTGGGATGCGGGTCGTTATCTGATCGTGGTTCGCGACTGATCCAGCAGCACCGACGGCCGTAAGCAAGAAAGGGCGATCGTGTTGATCGCCCTTTCTTCTGCCCGCCATCATCGGCTAGATATCCCATCCACCTTCAGGAGTTGACGATGACCACACTGCGATCCGCGCATGGCCGCATGCTCGCGGCGGCGTTGCTGATTGGTGGCGCGACCGTGACTGCATGGCGAAGCGCACCGGCGCCCCTCCCTCCGATGCGCGTCGTCAAGGCGCCCACCTGCGGCTGTTGCAGCAAGTGGATCGACTCGATGAAGCAGCAGGGCTTTGCGGTGACCGCCCAGGACAAGGCGGACTTCACCGCACTCAAGCGCGCCAGCGGCGTGACGCGCGAACTCGAGTCGTGCCACACCGCCTTCGTCGGCGGCTATGTCATTGAAGGCCATGTACCGGCAGATCTGATCAAGAAGCTGCTCGCCGAAAAGCCGGCTGGGATCAAGGGACTGGCGGCGCCCGGAATGCCGGCAAGTGCGCCGGGGATGGACATGCCGGGTCAGCATTACACGGTCTACTCGTTCGACGCCGCCGGCCACTCCAAGGTGTACGCACAGCGCTAGGCGCTATTGGTTCGCTCGAACTCCTGCTGAAGGTTTTCCCGTGCGGTTTCCATGCGAAGCCGCACGCGCTGTTTCAATTCCTGCACCGTTACACCGGTCGTCGGCTCCGGCGCCAGCACTTCGACGACTGCGCTCGCCGGGTTGATGCGCCAGTCGTGGCGCGCGATGGCGTTCCGCGTCCCGTGAATGACCAGCGGAAGTATCGGAACTCCGGCGTCGATGGCCAGCCGGAATGCGCCGTCCTTGAACGGCAGCAGTTCCCGGTGGGGGGAGCGCGTTCCCTCGGGAAAGATGATCACCGACACATGTCGCTGCAGCCGGGCGCGACAGGCCGCCATTGCCGCCTTCGCGCTCGCTGCGCGCCCGCGCTTCACCCCGACGTCATGCACGGCCCACATCAACCAGCCGAGCACCGGCACCCACATGATCTCGACCTTGCTGAGCCACTTCATCTCCCAGGGAAGGAGGCAGAGCAGCAGCATGTCGGCGAACGATTCGTGATTGGAGACGACGACGTATGGGTGGCGCGGATTCGCTGGCAACTGACCGCGCACCGCAAAGCGCCACCGGGGCGTTAACCAGACGGTGATCGCGCCGGCCAGGCGAAAGAGGCGCCCGCCGTAGTAGTTGGTCCGATCGAATGGCCACGCCACCACGGCCCAGACCACGATGAAGGGGAAGAAGAGGATCATGGCGAGGACGAGTACCGCCCACGTCCAGGCGGCGGCAACGGTCTCGCGAATGCGGTGGGCGGCGTCAGCCATGATAGAAGCTAAACGACGCCACCAAGCCTCAGATGTGCAGCGCTTTCCTCGCCTCGCGATTGCCGATCCGCTCCAGCGCGTGCCACGCCGCCGTGCGCACCTCGACCTGCTGGTGCTTGAGCAGCTGGGTGAGCATCGGGACTGCGCGGTCGAGTCCCTTCCGCCCGCAGATCTCCGCCGCGTCGCGCGCCAGCTGAAACCGGTCGCTCTTCAGCGCGGTGAGCAGGAGATCGTCGCAATCCCGGCAATGCAGCACGGCATCGAGATAGGCGCGGCGCTCCTGCGGACCGGGCGCCCCGCTCAAGGCTTCAATCAGCGCGGTGGCGCCTTCATGCCCGAGCGAGCCCAGCAGCCGGCTGATGACCGGCGAAGTGCCCGAGCGTGGAATCAGGCGCGCCATGGCGCTGAGCACGTCTGGCGGAGCCACGCGACGTCGTTCGCGGGCGACGATCGCGCGGCGGTCGTCGCTGCTGCTTTCCTCCAGTTCCCG
Source organism: Gemmatimonadota bacterium (assembly GCA_041690795.1). Lineage (GTDB taxonomy): Bacteria > Gemmatimonadota > Gemmatimonadetes > Gemmatimonadales > GWC2-71-9 > Palsa-1233. Next base: position 21,618 of record JBEPVV010000001.1, read on the forward strand.
GATCTGGAGCAGCACGTCGGCGAGCGCGTGCAGGTCCTGATGGTCGCGGGCCTGGGTGGCAGCGTGTAACAGGGGATCGAGCTGCGCAGTGAGCTCGGTGAGTTTCGGCGTGCGGACGGCAGTGCGCCACGGCTCCATGCTCTCGGACGTCGCGCGCAATCCGGGCAATTCGAAGAGCGCACCGCGCAAATCGCCCTCGGATGCACCGCTGCGTGTCTCCCAGACGACAGCGTCGCGCACGGTCACGCGAATCGCGTCCCGCAGATCGTCGAGCGAGGCGTAGAGTCCCGGGGCGGAGCCGTAGAGCTCGACGATTACGCGCCATTGATCGGCGGTGATGCCCGCGGGAAGTGCCAGGCGACCGGTGTAGTGGTTGGTGAGCGCTTGGTGCACCATGGCGGCGCCGGGAGCATCGAGACTCATCCGCGCCTCGTTGACGCGCAGTTCACCATCGAAGACCTCGACGCGAAGTGCGGAGCGGCCGGAGGCGCCAACGAGCAGGTCGAGTGTCGCGTCGACCGACGCGGGGTCGATCAGCTCGGATCGGACCTCGTAGAGTGCTGCCGCAAGCAGCGCGGTAATCGAAACCGACATGAATCCTCCATCAGTGCAGGCGCAGCGCGGTAGCGACGTCAGCCCGGCGGTCACGGCCGGGCGGGAGCCCCATGATTTCTGCAATCACGAGCGCTGCGGGCTTGCGCAGCGTCACGTCGTCGATGATCTCCCGGATCATTCCATCCCGGGTCATGCGTCCATGCTCGAGCAGCACGCCGCGGCCGAGTGCCTCATGGGCGAAGCCGGCGTCGTGTGTCACCGCCAGAACCGTCGTGCCCCGCGCGCATGCATTCCTGATGACGTCGATCACCCGCTCGCGTGAAGCCGGGTCGAGTCCTGCCGTCGGTTCATCGAGGAGCAGCAGTCTCGGCTCGGCCGTCAGGATCGTTGCCAAGCCAACCAGGCGTCGCCGCGGAAGCGGCAGGTCGTACGGGTGCTCCTCTGCAGTTTCGGACAATCCGAGCTCGGCTAGTACCCTCGTGATCGAGCTGGCAATCCTGGCACTGTCCCATCCCGCCAATCGGGGCGCAAGCTCGCATTCCGAGCGGACTGACGTCGCGAACAGCTGGCGATCCGGCTGTTGAAACAGAAAGCCGACTTGGGGCGCCAGATCCTCCGGGTGGCGACCGCGGGTATCGACCCCCAGCGTGGCGACTGAGCCGGTTGTGGGGCGTTCCAGCGCCATCGCGAGCCGCAGAAGGGTGGACTTCCCAGCACCGTTGACGCCGAAGAGGCCGACCGCTTCGCCTGCCCGCACCCTGAAATCGACCCCGGTCAATACTGGGGGCAGCTCCGCGCGATATGAGAAGGCAAGATCAACACACTCAAAGGCCACCGACGCCTCTGGCTCAGACTTGGAGCTGCGATTCGCGGCTGCGACGTTGATCTCCCGAACGCCGACGTTGCCCAGCCGCGCCAGCAGGGTTTCGCGCCTCAGCGGTCGCGGCGCCGGCATTCCGGCGTCGAGCGCGAGCGTGGCGGCGTCGGTCGAGCCAGCGCCTGACGCGATGATGGCATCGCCTGCGAGCATGTCGGCGGGCGCGCCGTCGAGCACGATTCGTCCCGCGTCCAGCACGATGATCCGGTCCGCGATCTCGAGCATCGTGTCGGCGTCATCACAGGTGATGATTACCGAGGCGCCAGCGCGTGCGACCTGGCGAAGCAACCGCTGCAGTCCGAGCGTGCTCTCGAGGTCGAGCGCGGAAAACGGTTCGTCGAGGAGCCATGCGCGCGGCGCCGCTGCCAGCATCGACGCCACCAGCATCCGCTGCGTCTCACCACCCGACAGCGCGCTGGGATCGCGCCCGGCCAGCGGTAGCAGCGCGAGCGTCGTCATCGCGCGTTCGGTCTGCTCGAGGATCTCCCCGCGCGTGCGACCGAGATTCATCGGCGCGATGGCGATCTCATCGCGCACCGTCGGCGCGATTCCGCTCAATTGCAATGCCGGCGACGCGCCGAGGTAGGCTATCCCTGCTTGCAGCGGTGACAGCGTAGCGATGTCGACGCCGTCGACAACGACGCTTCCTTCGGCGGTTCCGCCGGTCAATCGTGGTGCGAGCCCGGCGAGTGCGAGCAGGAGTGTGCTGGTGCCGCTGCCGAGTGTGCCCGTCAGCCAGGTGATCTGTCCCGGGAGGATGTCGAGCTGAACGTCCCGAATCGCCCAACGCTCCTGGACAGGATACCGATAGCTCAGCTGCTCGACGCGAAAGCGCATCAGCCGCGGATTCGCCAGTAGAGCGCCGCGACGACCATGATCAACGATACCCAGCGTGTCACGCGATCGAACGCGGAGTCGCGGGGCGGGTCGATGGCGTACCGGTGCGACGTGAGCATCATCCCGCGGGTCTCGAGTGCCAGCGCGCGATCATCGGCCTCGGTGAGCGACGCCAGCAGGAGCGGAAAGATCAGCGCAGGCAAGGCTCCGATGCGCACGGCGATCGACCCCGAAACCCTCACTCCGCGGGTGCGCTGCGCTTCGCGCAGGCGTCGTGCCTGCTCGCCCAGGGTGCGGGCGGCGTCGAGCGTGGCAACCAGCAGGTAGGCCGGTGCGAATGGCCATCCGCGGTCGATTGAGGCCTGAAGGAAGCGGTGCGGGTTGAACGATGCGGCAAACGTCAGCGACGCGGTGGTTATCAACGCCAGCCGGCTGCCCTGTGAGAACGCCCACACCAGTCCGCTCGCCGATAGCGTTCCGCCCCACGGCGCGGAAACTCGGTCGCCGTCGCCGAATATCCCCTGAAGAACAAGCAGCAGGAGCCAGATCGGAATCATGATGAACAACGCGGCACGGACACCGGACCCCGCACCCACGGCGATCGCAACCACGCACGTGAGCACGAACAGCGACGCGGCCATCCCGGCGGGTACGATGAACGCCATCGCGATCAGCGCGAGGGCGACAGCAGCCGGTGTGAACGGATGTACCCGTCCAATCGGGCCATTCATTGCGCGATCGCTCTGGCGGCGAGTGGGAAACGGCCAAGGATGCGTTTCGGGAGCGAGCGAAGCAGCAGGCCCACCACCACCACCACGATGGCCTTGTCGAGCACATCGGAGCTTCCGGAACCGAGCGCGACTGCCACCGGCAGCGGGAGCCCGCTGGCGCGAAGGGCGGCCGTGACCCACGCCACGCCGCCGCCGGTAGCCCCGGCGAACAGGAAGTATGAAATCACCGCCGAGACTGCCCCGCAGCAGACGCCGCAGACGACACCCCACCCGATGGTGCGGGGCAGGGTCGCGAAGCCGGCGCGCCGTCCAGCCGCTGCGGCGAGGAAGGCCAGCAGCCACTGGATCACGACAAAGGGGAGGTAGAGGTATCCTGTGAGGAGCCCGAGGAGGATCTGGCTGATGGTGCCGACCAGCACGCCCGCCCGGAAACCAGCCAGCACCGCAACCAGCACGGTGCCAGTGGTGTCGAGAAAGACGGGAAGTGACAGCTCCTTCACGATGCCGCCGACGACCAGGTTGATCGCCACCGCGACAGGCACCAGGGCGAAGAGTCGCGGC
>JBEPVV010000002.1:0-18371 GCA_041690795.1 Gemmatimonadota bacterium
GTATAAGAGACAGGGGTGCTATCCTCCGGCGGAGCGACCTGCGCGAAAAGCTCGAACATCCGGTCGCGATCCTTTGGTGCGACGCCGACGCCGTCGTCCCCGACACAGACAATCACGCGGTCGTCTTCGGTCACGGCGGTCAGCCAGACCCGGCCGCGACGGCGCGTGTACTTGAGCGCGTTCTGCACCAGATTGGAGAAGACCTGCGAAAGCCGGGTCAGGTCGGCATCGAGATGAATCGGCTCGGCGGGCAGCGAGAGCGTGAACTCGCGATCGCCCGACCGCGCGGCGACACCGGCGGTTTCGATGGCATTCTCGATCGCCTGTTCCAGGCTGATGCGCGTGCGGCGGAGCTCGAGCTTGTCGCGCGTGATGCGGCTGACATCAAGCAGGTCATCGACGAGGCGCACCATGTGCTGAAGCTGGCGTTCCATCATTTCGCGGGCGCGAACTCCGAGTTCGTGATCGTCCTCGGCGAGGCGCATGACCTCGAGCGCGTTGCGGATCGGCGCCAGCGGGTTGCGGAGCTCATGCGCCAGCGTGGCGAGGAACTCGTCCTTGCGCTGATCGGCCTGCTTCAGCGCCGCTTCGGCATCGCGCACCCGCCGGAAGGCGAGCGCGTTCTGGATGGCAATTCCTGCCGCCTGTGACACGGCGACGAGCTTGTAACGGTCGTCGACCGTCAGCGGAGTGCCGTCGCTCCGCGCCTGGATCTCGAAGAAGCCGAGCACGTGATCGGACGAGTCGACGATCGGAATGGTGATCGCCCGGTTTGTCGTCTCGGCGGTCAGCCGCTGCGCCAGTTCGGCCGCGGTGGCGAGTCCGGCCACCCCGCCGCTGGCATCGACCAGGCCAACGGCCTCCTGTACGAGAATCTCCAGCAGCACGTCGACGTCGAGCGTGGAATTGAGCCGTTCGCTGGTGCGCAGCAATGCGCGCACGGTGCGCGCCTCACTCTGCTGCGCGCGCTGCGCCGCCCGCAACGCTTCTTCCGCATCGCGGCGTGCGCTCACATCCATCGAAATGCCGGTGAGCCGCGCCGCCACGCCGGCCTCGTTGCGGAAGACCCGCGCGTTGGTGCCGGTCCAGTGCACGCTGCCGTCGGGGCGCACGCTGCGGAACTCGATGTTGTATTCGCCGCCGGTGTCGATGGCGTGGCGCAGCGCCACGGCGACACGTTCACGGTCGTCGGGGTGCACCGTGCGCTGGAACGATTCAAACGTGCCGCCGAATTCTCCACGCGCCATGCCATGAATGGGTTCGAGGTGAGTCGACCACCAGACGGCGTCGGTGAGGAGATCCCACTCCCAGGCCCCCATCCGCCCGGCTTCCAGCGCGACAGCCAGCCGCTGCGCGCTGACTCGCTCGGCCGCCTCGGCGCGGCGCTGGTCGCTGGCGTCGTGGAAGACCAGCACCGTGCCGACCGTCGCCGCGGTGTCGTCAAGAATTGGCGCGGCGGAGTCCTCGATCGACCGTTCGCTGCCGTCGCGCGCAATCAGCACGGTGTGATTGGCGAGGGCGACCACGCCGCCCTCACGCAGCACCCGCGCGACAGGGCTCTCCGGGCGTGCCCGCGTGAATTCGTGGACGATATGGAAGACTTCATCGACCGGGTGACCCGCCGCTTCGGCGCTGGACCATCCGGTGAGCGCTTCCGCGACCGGATTGAGAAACGTGATCCGGCCGTCGCGATCGGTCGTGATGACGCCGTCGCCGATGGAGGAGAGCGTGACTCGGAGCAGCGCCTCCTGCAGCGCCAGCCGCGAAGCGACTTCCCGCGCCTGCGACCGTCCCGTCTGCAACCGATCAACGACGTACGCAACAACTCCCGCCATGAGCGCGTAGAGCACCAGCCCGACAGCGTACTCGCTCTGGGCGATTGCGAACGACCCGTGCGGTTCCAGGAAGACGAGGTCGACCGTCGCGGCGCTGAAAATGATCGCTACGATGGCCGCGACCAAACCGCTGTACCAGGCGATCAGCGCCACCGCAGCAAAGAGCGTGATGAACGGCCAGCGGTCGCCCACCACCGGCGTGAGCGCGGAGCGCAGCAGGACTGCCACGATCACACCCAGCAGCGCGAAGCCGTACCGCAGGAATGGCGAACGCCGGATCAACTCCAGATCTGCCTCGACGGTGGAAAGTGAGCGACTAACTCTACACTCGACCGGATCGGTGTCGCGATTGGGCACACCCTCATCGCGCTGTCACCCAACCGGCACTACTGAGCCGGCACCGCGTCGGCGCCGGGCCAGTTGAGTCCGCCATGGGCCGTATTCTTCGCAGCTGTGTCCCCAGATCCCTCAGCCGTCGTCCTCGATTCAGGCAACAGTTGGACCCTCTTCCGAGGAGTGACAATGCGATGGAGTGACTTGGGACGTTCGCGAAATCTCGAAGACGACCGGGGATCGAGCGGCGGCGGCTTCGGCTACGGGCGGATGGGAATCGGCGGCATCGCTGTCGTGGTGGTCGTCGCACTGTTGACGCACCAGAATCCGCTCTCGCTGCTGCAACGGGTCGAAGGCAGCCCGCCAGCGGCAAGCGCAGCGGCAGCCCCGGTAAGCGACCCCGCGGAAGAACGCGAGGTGCGTTTCGTGTCGTTCGTGCTCGACACCGTGCAGAAGAGCTGGAGCCAGATGCTGCCACTGCAGGGGACGCCCTGGCACGACGCGCGGTTGGTCCTCTTCCGTGACCGCATTGCGTCAGGCTGTGGCGACGCATCGGCCGAGTCGGGTCCGTTCTACTGCCCATCGGATGAGAAGGTCTATATCGACCTCGGCTTCTACGACGAATTGAAGACGCGTTTCGGGGCACCGGGTGAGTTCGCTCAGGCCTATGTGCTCGCCCACGAAATCGGGCATCATGTCCAGAAGCTGCTGGGGACCGAAGCAGCGGTCCGCAACGCCGACCAAGCGCAGCCAGGCCGCCAGAATGCCCTGTCCATCGGCGTGGAATTGCAGGCCGATTGCTACGCTGGCGTCTGGGCTCATACCGCCGCGCAGGAGGGCATCGTCCAGGCTGGCGATATCGATGCGGGACTGGCGGCCGCGGCAGCGGTCGGCGACGATCGGATCCAGCGGATGTCAGGTGCGACGGTCAATCCCGAAACGTGGACTCACGGCTCGGCGCAGCAGCGCACCACCTGGTTTCGCCGCGGGTTCGATTCGGGTAAGGCACAGGATTGCCAGACACTTCGCTGATCGGAGGCGCTCATGATTCGCAAGTTGCCGGGTGGCGGATATCGCCTCTATTCACGCAAGCTCGACCCGAAAACTGGCAAGCGTCGCAACCTCGGCACGTTCAGCTCGCGAGCCGCAGCCGAACAGCACGAGCGCGAGGTTCAGTATTTCAAGCGTCATTGAAGCGGAGGGACTCATGAAGGTCGCGGTCAGGATTTTCAACGAAGCAGGCGTGCTGGTCGGTCCGGTGGACGTCGAGCGGGTGATCAAGAGCGACGACGGCTGGCGCGAACAGCTGACGCCGGAGCAATACCGCGTGGCCCGCGGAAAGGGTACAGAAGCTCCGTTCTGCGGAACACTGCTCGACAACAAGCGGCACGGGGTCTACAGCTGCGTCTGCTGCGGGCTCCCGCTCTTTGCCTCTGGCGCGAAGTTCAATTCGGGGACGGGATGGCCGTCCTTCTTCAAGCCGATCGCCGACGAAAACGTCCACACCCACGCCGACCGGACATTCGGCATGCTGCGAACCGAGATTCTCTGCGCCCGCTGCGACGCGCATCTCGGCCACGTGTTCGATGACGGACCCCCGCCGACCGGGCAGCGGCATTGCCTCAACTCCGAATCGCTTGCCTTTACCGACGAAAAGGAACTGGTGGCGCTGGCTGATCCGGCCGCGGCGTAGACCGGTTCGACTGGCTACACGCGGTCGCGACGAAATGCCCCGGGCGGGCATCGTCAGGCCATGAACCAAACTCTTGCAGTCTTCGCGACGGTGGTCCTGTTCACCGGCATCGCGCCGCCGGTCTCAGCCCAATCGACACCGTATGTCCCCGACTCGATGACGCCTCAGCGCATCGTACTTCGTGGCGGCGTCGACGTGCCGCTGCTGCGGCCCAGCGCACGCGACAGCAGAGCCCAGGTCGACGTGATGATCAATGGTCGCGGCCCGTACCGATTCGATCTGGAAACCGGCGCGCGCCAGATCGGGATATCGCGAGCCCTCGCCGACTCGCTCGGACTCCGGCGCACAGGCGGCCCGCCGGATGCCCCCGAATTCCACATCGACTCGATCAATATCGGCGGCGGAGTGTTCGAGGGAATCACGGCCGCGTCGTTGCCACCAGAAGTCCGCGGTGTCGACGGCGTGCTGGGACTCCCGTTCTACCAGAACGCGCTGCTGACCATCGACTACCCGGGCAGTCGAGTGCGCATCACCGACGATACACTGCCGGCGGCCAACGGGCAGGACATTCTCCCGCTGGCGCGCATCAGCGATTTCTGGGGAATCCCTGTCACCATCGCCGGGGCGCGCTTCCTCGCCGTGCTCGATACCCAGAACTCCGGGGCAATCGGCATTCCGCCTTCCATCGCCGACAGCCTGCCGTTCGACGGCGGCTTGCAGACCGTAGGTCGCGCGCGCGGCACCTTCGGAGTGATCGACATCAAGGGCGGGCTGCTGGCGGGAGACATCGTGCTCGGCCGCTACACGCTGGTCAGGCCGTTCATCGATGTCGTTCCGCTGCCACCGGAGTTTCCTCGCAAGCCCAACATCGGCACCCGCGTCCTCGACAATTTCGTGGTATCGCTCGACCAGCGGCACGGGCGCATGCGGCTGGCTCACGCAGGATCTCCGGCGATCAAACTCCCCGGCCCCACACGCCGTGCGGCACCCTGATACTTTCCGCAGACACTGTCAGACTCAACCGGAGCGGATCATGGCGGGAAGCAGCGAGGAACACCGGGTCGCGGGGGAAAAACTCGTCGACCGCGTCAAGGAACTGGTGAAGGAAGGAAATGCGCGACGGATTATCGTCAAGAACGACACCGGGCATACGCTGCTCGAGATTCCGCTGACGATGGGAATCATGGGCGCGATGTTTCTCCCAGTGTGGGTGGCGCTGGGTTCGATCGCCGCGCTGGCCTCGCACTACACGCTGGTCGTGGAAAAGAAGGATGCGCCGACGATCGCGGGAGAATTGAAGTAGCGCGCAGCCGCTGAACCCACGGCCCCACGTGGGTTGCAACCTTCCGCCGGCCCCTCGCGTCTATATATTCGATATCCTCGAATAAATGGATGCGATGTGCCCGTTCACCTCGGAGAACTCGAACAACTGGTCCTGCTGGCGGTCATGCGCCTCGGGCGCGACGCGTACGGGGTCACGGTCCGCCGCGAAATCACCGAGCGGACGGGTCGACGCATGTCGTTTGGCACGGTGTACTCGACCTTGAATCGTCTCGACGAGAAGGGCCTCGTCGTGACCCGGCTGGGCGAACCGACGGCTGAACGCGGCGGGCGACGAAAGAAATATTTCCTGATCGCGGCCGCCGGCCGCCACGCGCTTGCCCGCAGCTTGCGAAACGTACGGAACATGGCCGAAGGCATCGACCCGTCATGGAGCGTCTCATGACGTCATCCGCTCCGCCTCGCGCCGTTGAACGCGCGCTCGAGATGCTCCTTCCGCGCGATAGTCGCGAGTCGATGCTGGGCGACCTCGCCGAAGAATTTCATCGCGTGCATCTCGCGCATGGGCGGCGGCGGGCCGCACGCTGGTATTGCCAGGAAGCCATTGCTGCTGCCATTCACGGCATCACCCACCGGTCGGCGCGCCGCGATACGGCGCAACATCCTTCCCCACAACGGGACAACGTGATGACCACCTTGCGGGCGGATTTTCGTTACGCGGTGCGAAACGTGGCCCGGCGGCCCGGTTTCTCGGCGCTGGTGATTGCCACCCTCGCACTGGGGATCGGTGCTGCCACCGCCATTTTCAGCGCCGTCAGTCCGATCCTCTTTCAACCCCTGCCCTACCCCGCGGCAGAGCGGATCGCGCTGGTATCGGAAACCGAAGCGGATGGCAGTCGGAGCAACGTGGGATTCCCGACCTACCGCGACCTCGCCGCGCAGAGCCACGCCTTCGACCAGCTCGCGGCGATTGGCGGCTGGAGCGCGACGATCACCGGAGCCGGAGAGCCCGAGCTCCTCACCGCCGAACGGGTCAGCTCGCCGTACTTCCGCGTGCTGGGCGTGGCCCCGGCGCTGGGCCGGGATTTTCTCGCCAGCGATGACGTGCTCAACGGTCCCCACGTCGTGATCCTCAGCGACGCGCTCTGGCGCCGCCGTTTCGGCGCCGACCGCACCCTGATCGGCCGGACGATTGCGCTGAACGGCGTGGCGTACATGGTGATCGGCGTGATGCCCCGGACATTTGAAAACATTCCGGGCCCCGACGCCGAGTTGTGGCGGCCATTGCAGTACGATGAATCATTGCCGTGGGCCTGCCGCTCCTGTCGCCATCTGCGCGTCATCGGACGGCTTCATCCGGGCGTGACAACGGCAGCTGCCGTGTCCGCGCTCCGACCGTTGTCGCACACGATGCTGCAGGACCATCCCAAGGACTACACCCGCGAAGGCTTCCTCGTCACCGGCCTGCAGGACGACGTGACCCGCGCCGTTCGGCCGGCGCTCGTCGCCGTGCTGGGGGCCGTGTTCCTGCTGCTGTTGATTGCCTGCGCGAACGTCACCAACCTGCTCATCGCGCGGAGCGACCAGCGCCGCGGCGAATTTGCCGTGCGCGCCGCATTGGGCGCCGGGCGGCTCCGAGTGGTCCGGCAACTGCTGACCGAAAGCGTACTGTTCGCGTTCTGCGCTGGCGTCATCGGCCTCGGTATTGCCGTCGCCGGAATTCGGGGGCTGGTCGCAGTGAGCCCGCAGGGACTGCCCCGTGCAGCCGCCATCGGCGTGCATGCCGGCATGTTCCTGTTCGCGCTCGCGGTCTCGACGGTGGTGGGTTTGGTGTTCGGACTGATACCGGCGCTGCACGCCACGCGCGGCGATCTGCACGACGGATTGCAACGCGGTTCGCGACGCACGGCAGGCGGCGGCCGCTCGGCACGCGCGACGCTGGTGATCGCAGAGGTTGCGCTCGCGCTGGTGTTGCTGATCGGCTCGGGACTGCTGTTTCGAAGCCTGCGTCGGCTCTTCGCCATCGCGCCGGGGTTCGAGTCCACGGGGCTCGTTACCATGACGGTGCAGACGGCCGGGCCGCGATTCAACGATGACAGTGCTACCTGGCGCTTCTTCGGTCAGGCGCTCGACGCGGTCCGGCAGGTGCCCGGGGTCGAGTCAGCGGCGTTCACCAGTCAGTTGCCGCTGAGCGGCGATTTCGACAGCTACGGTGTCCATCTCGAACGCTATCCCCACGACAACCCGCAGGACGATCCGAGCGCCTTCCGCTATGCCGTCACCGCCGGGTATTTCACGACGATGCGGATTCCGCTTCGCCGCGGCCGGCTGCTCGATCTCCACGATGTTGCGGGTGCCCCGCTTGCCGTCGTGATCAACGAATCATTCGCCCGGCGCGTCCTGCCCAATCAGGATCCGATCGGGCAACACATGCATCTCGGCGGCACCGACGGTCCGTGGTACACGGTGGTCGGCGTCGTGGGCGACGTCAGGCAGGCATCACTGGCCCTCCCGCAATCCGACGCCGTGTACATCACTCCTTCCCAGTGGCATTTCGGTGACAACGTGATGTCGCTGGTTGTGCGAAGCCGGAACGATGCGGCCGCGCTGGCGCCGGCCGTGCGGCGGGCGATCTGGTCAGTGGACAAGGACCAACCGGTGCTACGCATCGCAACGATGGATGCACTGCTGCAGCGCTCCGGCGCCGAGCGTCACTTTGCGCTGTTGCTCTTCGAGGTTTTCGGGCTGGTGGCGATGGTTCTCGCTGCTGCGGGCATTTACGGCGTGCTTTCCGGCAGTGTCGCCGAACGGATGCGTGAGATCGGCGTCCGTTCGGCGCTTGGCGCAACCCGGGGGACGATCCTGCGGATGATCGTCGGCGACGGGATGCGATGGACTGGCATGGGCATCCTGCTCGGGATCGCCGGTTCCCTCGCGGCGAGCCAGACGCTCACTTCCCTCCTCTTCGGAATCGCCCGCGTCGACGTCACCACCTATGGCGGCGTCGTGGCACTGCTCTGCGTCGTGGCAGCCGCGGCCTGCTGGATTCCGGCGGCACGAGCCGCGCGAATCAGCCCGGTTGAGGCGCTCCGCGACGGCCGTAATAGCTGACCCGCACTGCCGGTGGTGCAACTCCGGCGCCCGCAGGCGTCACTGGTTGCATCCCGTATCAAGAGAGCTCTGCATGGCCCGCGGCGTATGGAAAGGCGCGATCGGATTTGGGCTGGTCACCATCGGCGTGGAGCTATACAACGCCGAGGCGCCGGAGCGCCTCGACCTCGACCTGCTCGACAAGCGCGACATGGCGCGCGTCGGCTATCTCAAGATCAACAAATCGACCGGCAAGACCATCGATGCCAAGGATATCGTGCGCGGTTACGCCGTCGCAGCCAACCACTATGTGATCCTGTCCGACGAGGACCTCAAGAGCGCCAACCCCAAGGCCACGCAGACCATTGATGTGCTCGGATTCGTCGCGGCCAAGGATGTTCCACTGATCTACTACGCCAAGCCGTACATCGTCGGCCCCACGAAGGGGAGCGAAAAGGCCTACGCGCTCTTCCGCGATACCCTCGAGGACATGGAGCGCGTCGCACTGGCGCAGGTCGTGATCCGCACCCGCCAGTACCTCGTCGCGGTGTATCCGTTCGATGGGGCGCTGGTAGCACAGCTGCTCCGGTACGACGAAGAAGTGCGCAAGCCCAGCGATCTCGGCATTGTCGTGCCGACGGGTAAGGCGCTGCGCCCGCAAGAACTGGCGATGGCCAAGCAACTGGTGAAGGGGATGGAAGCGGAATGGAATCCGTCGGAGTACCGCGACGAATACCGCGACGACCTGCTCAAGATGATCAAGCAGCGCGCCAAGGGCGCCAAGCCGGCGCAGGACGTCGCGAAGGCGCCGCGCGAGACCAAGGTCATCGACCTCATGGAAGCGCTGCGTCGCAGCGTGAGCGAACAGGGCGGCGGAGCCCGTCATCGCACCAAGGCCACCGCGAAACGCTCGCGCCGTAGCGCATGACCGTCAGGGCGCCGACGCGCGGGCGCGCGTCGCTGGATTTCGTGGCGCCGCAACTAGCGACGCTGGTCGACGCCGCGCCCGCAGGGCCAGAGTGGTCGTTCGAGATCAAGTACGACGGCTACCGCCTCGAAGCGATCATCGATCGCGGCAAGGTTCGCCTGCTGACGCGCCGTGGCAACGACTGGACGGAGCGCTTTCCCGACATCGCGACACGATTGGCGAAGCTGCCCTTGGAGGCCGCCATCCTCGATGGCGAGGTCGTGGCGCTCGACCCATCGGGCAAGTCGGCGTTTGCGTTGCTACAGCAGAGTCTGGGCGCCACCGGCCGGAAGCCGCTGGTCTACTTCGCTTTCGATCTGCTGCATCTCGACGGCGCCGACCTGCGTCCCCTTCCCTTCGACGCGCGCCGCAAGGCGCTCGAACGCCTGTTGCGCTCCGGCCGTGCAGCGTCGAGTGGGAACGTGCGACTGGGCCAGCGCCTCGATGGCAGCGGCGCCGCGCTGATCACGGCGGCGTGCAGGCTCGGACTGGAAGGCATCATCGGAAAGCGCGTCGACGCTCCGTACCGCACCGGTCGATGGCCGGCGTGGGTGAAGGTCAAGTGCGGACACCGTCAGGAGTTCGTGGTGATCGGCTACACGCCGCCGAGGGGCTCGCGGGTCGGGGTCGGGTCGCTCCTTCTGGCGGTGAACGAGGGTGGCAGGCTTCGCTACGCCGGACGGGTAGGATCGGGGATCCCTGACGGCCTCCTGCGGCAGCTGCTCGCCAGCCTTACCCGCTTGGCGCGGACGACGACACCCTTGGCGCACAAACCGCTGGGGATTCCGGGCGTAACCCAGTGGGTCGACCCGGCAATGGTCGTCGAGGTTGCCTTCACGGAGTGGACCGAGGACGGTCTCCTTCGTCACCCTGTGTTCCAGGGTGTGCGTGAAGACAAGCCCGCCAGCGACGTACGACGCGAGGAACCCGGCATGCCCGAACAACAGCAGCGAAAGAGACCCCGCGTCGAGGCAGCGGCCGCGCCCAAGGCGTCACGGGGCCGTACTGCTTCGAAGGGTGCCCCCGGACCGGGAGAGTCGGGCGCTGAGCCGGTCGTCGCGGGCGTGCGGATCAGCCACCCCGATCGCGTTGTTTTTCCCGAGTTGGGTATTACCAAGCTGGACTTGGCGCGGCACTTCGAGCGCGTCGCATCGCTGATGCTTCCCCACGTGGCGGCGCGCCCGCTGTCACTGGTCCGGTGTCCGGAAGGAAGCGGGAGCGAGTGCTTTTTTCAGAAACACTGGAGCGGCAAGCAGCCGCCATCGATCGATGACGTGGCGATCCGTCAGGGCGACGGAAAGGTGCGCCCGCACGTGGTGGTGCACGACGTCGAGGGCCTGGTCACCCTGGTGCAGTGGGGTGTAATGGAGATCCATCCCTGGGGCTCGCGCGCCGACGATCCCGAGCGGCCCGACCGCGTGATCTTCGATCTCGACCCGGGGCCCGGGATCACCTGGGCGGATATCAAGGAAGCCACCGGCGGCGTGCGAGCGCTGCTCAAGGGCCTGGGGCTCGAGAGCTGGCTCAAGACCAGTGGTGGCAAGGGACTGCACGTCGTGGTGCCGCTGGCGCGACGCGCCTCGTGGGATGAAGTCAGCGACTTCGCTCGCGGCGTTGCCGAACACATGCAGGCCGAATTCCCTGACCGGTTCATCTCCAAGTCGAGCAAGGCCGCGCGCAAGGGTCTGATCTTCATCGACTGGCTCCGCAACACGCGTGGCGCCACCGCCGTGGCGCCGTGGTCGACGCGCGCGCGCGCATCAGCCGGCGTGTCGGTGCCGGTGCCATGGACCAGCCTGGCCAAGCTGGTGTCCGGCGATCAGTTCACGCTGCCGTCGATCCGGGCGCACCCGCCCCGCGGCGCCGATCCGTGGGCCGGACTCCTTGCATCCAGGCAGGCGCTCACCAAGGCGATGATGCGAAAGCTGGGCGCGTGATCCCCCCGCTCGGGATCCAGCTGATCTGGCTGGTGGTGCTCGCCATTCCGATCGCATGCGTGGCGTGGACGGTCACCCACGAAGAGATCTTCCGCGAACCGCGGGAGTTCTGCGCCCAGCGCAGCGAGAGATCGCGACACTGGTACCAGCGCAAATTGTTCTACGTGTTCACCTGCGAATACTGCTTCAGTCACTACGTCTGCGCCGTATTTCTCTGGATCACGCGCTATCAGCTGCTCTTGCCCGGGTGGCGGGGCTACCTGATCGCGTGGCTGGCCCTGGTGTGGCTCGCCAACCAGTACATGAGCATCTTCAACCGGCTCCGCCTCGTGATCAAGGACGAGAACATCAGCATTCAGGCCAAGGAAGCGCAGCTGGATCGTCCTTCCGTGAGGAAGACGTGACGGAACGTTCGCGGGCAAACCCGGTATCATCGGGCGTGAACGGTCTCGATAACATCCTCTGCCGGGGATTCACGCCCGCCCGCCGTCACCGTGCCTGATCCGGCGAGTGCGGCGCCCGAACGCGTTCTTGTCCTGACGCCGACCGCAAGTGACGCGATCCTTACGCGCACCATCCTCGAGCAGGCGGAGCTCGACTACGAGCCCTGCACCGACCTGATCGAATTGTCAGCCAAGCTGGAACAGGGCGCCGGCGCCATCCTGCTCACCGAGGGCGCGCTCGCGACCGGAACGGCCGATCGGCTCGTCGCCGCGCTCGAACGGCAGCCGGAGTGGTCCGATGTTCCGGTACTCGTACTTGCCGGCGGAGGTCTTGACGCCCCCGCGGCACTCTGGCTGATGCAGGCGCTTGGCAACGTGACGGTGCTCGACCGGCCGGTCCGGATCATCACCCTGATCAGCGCCCTTCGCACCGCGATCAAGGCGCGTCGCCGCCAGTATCAGCTTCGCGACCAGCTGGAAACGATCCAGCAAACGCAGGAATCGTTGCGCGAGGCCAGTCAGCGCAAGGACGAGTTTCTCGCGACGCTCGCCCATGAACTCCGCAATCCGCTCGCGCCGATCAGCAACTCGCTTCACCTGCTCCAGGATGACAGCACCAGCAAGCAGCTGGCGCAGCGCGCGGTCGGAATGATGTCGCGCCAGCTCAATCACATGGTACGCCTGGTTGATGATCTGCTGGAGGCTTCACGCATTACGCGAGGCAACGTCGACCTCCACCTCGAGCCGCTCGAACTGGCCGCCGTCATTTCGGCCGCCCTCGACGCGTCGCGTCCGCTGATCGAGTCGTGTGAACACCAGCTCAGCGTCACCATGCCCAACCAGCCGGTGCTGCTGCACGGCGATCCAGTGCGTCTCACGCAGATTTTCACCAACCTGCTGAACAATGCCGCGAAGTACACGCCCAACGGCGGCCAGATTTCGCTGGTGGCGAAGGTCGAGCACATGGAGGACCGCGACGACGTCGTCGTGACCATCCGCGACAACGGTGCCGGTATTCCGGACGACATGCTCGACCGGGTCTTCGACATGTTCACCCAGGTGCGGCGCGACACCGAGCAGCCACGTGGGGGTCTGGGCATCGGGCTCACCCTGGTCAAGAGCCTGGTGGGGCTGCACGGCGGAAGCGTCCACGCGCGCCCCCGGCCAAGCGACATCGGCACCGAGTTCGAGGTGCGCCTGCCGGTGCTTTCGCGCCCCAGCATTGCTCCATCGATGGAGCACGCGGCACGGTCGAGCGACGACCTGGCCGACCGCAGGATCCTGGTGGTCGACGACAACCGCGATGCCGCCGACACCCTGGGAATGATGCTGAACCGGTCGGGCGCCGTGGTCGAGCTCGCGTACGATGGCCTCGAGGCGCTGCGGATCATCGACGCGCATCGCCCCGACGTTGTGTTGCTCGACATCGGCATGCCGGGGCTGGATGGCTACGAGGTGGCGAAGCAGATCCGGGCGAGACCCGATGCCGATGCGCTGGTTATCGTTGCCCTCACCGGCTGGGGTCAGCAGGAAGACCGTCAGCGGTCACGCGACGCGGGGTTCGATCACCACTTGGTCAAGCCGGTCGATTTCGACCTGCTGTTTGAACTGCTGTCGCCGCCCAAGGCCACGACGTAGTCCGCACGCTCGGGCAACACGTTGCTTGCTCCAGGCGCAGGACGCCGCCACGACCGGGAGCCGAGGTGGCCCCCGATGTGACAGTGACTATCGCGACCCGCTCGCCGACCCGCCGCTGTGCACTCCGCCCGTGCCTGTTTCCGGTGCGCTGGCGCCCGCCTCACCGTCGTCGCGTTTCGACGACCGGCTCTCATTCGCCGGCGCTGCGTTCCGACGGGCGTCGGTGGTGAACAGCATGAAATCTCCCAATCCGTCTCCCATCTTGAGACCTGCGATCTGCGTCGGCATGGTGCGCTCCAATCGACAGGGTTTCGGCCACCAACAAGAAAAAAGGCGCTCCGGAGGCCGAGCGAATCGGCCCTCAGTGCACCTTCAACTCACGAGGCCCGGGGCCGCCGTTCGCCAAGGTCCCGGCCCCAGGCCGGGTCATGTCCACCCCTGCAAATGCTCTATGAGTGCTCCGGTATCAGCAGCCGGTGATCAAGGGGACGCCGACCTGTGCGTGGCCTGCACATGCGGTGCTTCAGGCGTGCTGCAGCAACAGCTCGAGCCGCTCGCGCAGGTCGCCCAGCGCCTTCGACTTGAACGATCCCTTGGTCGCTTCGAGCACCGCGATTGTCTCGCGGACTGCCTGCTGCAACTGGACGCCGCGTGGACAATTCAGCAGCTGACACGGGGTTTCCGGCACTGCCTTGCCGCTCAGCGCCTGGCTCAACGAATCGAGGTTGCTGAGCGAGCCCATCACGTTGCGCAGCGTCAGCGCCAGGAAGGCATCGACCTGCGCGCCGCCTGCAGCCTTCACCGTCTGGTTCGGCGACGTGGCCTGATGGAATTCCTGCCGCCACGCTTCGAGCTGTTCCTCGGTGCGTCGCATGCTCCGGTACGCACGGAAGCGGCCGATCGCCGCTTCGACGCGGACCAGCAACTCCTCCCACTGGACGGGCTTCCGCAGGTACGCCGCCACCGGCAACTCGATCGATGCAATCGCCGATTCGGTCGACGGAAACCCCGTGATGATGATCACCGGCAACCCGCCCGCTTCCTCGGCCAGCGTCCGGACCAGGCGGAGATTCTCGTTCCCCGGCATCTCGAGATCGCTGATGACCAGATCGTAGCTTCCCTCGCGAACCGCGGCCAGCGCGGCGTCCGCGTCGATCGCCGTGCCCACGCTGTAGCCCTCGCGCCGTAGCAGTTCCGCGGTCGCATGGAGGAAGGTTTCTTCATCGTCGGCGATGAGGATGCGGCCGCGGTGATTCACGAGCCGCGCGCCGGGTCGTGAAAGAGCGACACCACTGCGGTCAGGACAGTGATGCCCGCGATGGCCGAGGCTTCGGTCAGCGTGCCCCCCAGCGCGTCGATCATCCGCGCCGCTGACTGCCAGTTCTCTCCCTTGATCAACACGCCGCGACATCGGACGACGATCACGAGATCCCCCGACCGCTCGGCGACGTCGAGATCGAGCAGCGACCCGTCGATCCCCGATCTCAGTGCCGCCTCCAGGAGGTGTTCGACCGCGTGCCGGAGCACACCGGCGGGCGCGCAGAACTCACCGTGATACATCAGCTGGACCCGGACGCGCTCGCCGTCCGATCCGGTCGACTCCAGCGCCGAGCGCACGGCGTCGCGCACGATCACCGACACCGCCACGCCAACAGCTCGGTCCTGTTCGGGTCGGTAGTGCTCGACCAGCCGACGCGTCACCAACGCCATGCGGCGGATTTCGCGGTCAATGGCGCCGACATAGGCATAGTGGGGGTGCGATTCCGGTATGGCATCCTTGACCAGCATGAAGGCGTTCTGGATGCTGGCAAGCGGATTGTTGATCTCGTGGGCGACCCTGCCGGCCAGGCGTCCCATGGCCACCAGCGACTCCACCTCCCGCGCGATGCCGGACAATCGCGCGTCGCTGGTGTTTTCGCCGTCGGCTAACATGGAGCGGAACCGGAAGTGAACATCGAGGGGTCGCCGGGAGTGGATGCTGGTGAGCGCATGTAACTGCGCTATTGGAGGGGACGTGTGACGAAAGGCATGGGACACGCGGCCCCGGTGCGGCCAGCGCGAAGCTCAGGGACGAACGCCGTACGCCTCCTGTTGACTTCCTACAGGTGTGTGCCCAGGTTCTGTTGATATTCTACAGAAGCAGGCATTGTGACGAGCTCTTCCGACGTGGTACGGGGCACCCTCGAACTGCTGGTGCTCAAAACCCTGCACCTTGAGCCCATGCATGGCTGGGGAATTTCTCAGCGGATGCAGCAAGTATCGCACGGCGTCCTCGACGTCAATCAGGGATCGCTCTACCCGGCGCTGCAGCGGCTGGAACAGAAGGGCTGGATCGACAGCGAGTGGCGGACCAGCGAGCATAACCGCCGCGCCAAGTATTACCGGCTGACGGCGCACGGCCGTGCTGCCCTGGGCGACGAAACGGCGAACTGGCGCCGGTATGTCGCGTTGATGGACCTGATCCTGGCACACGGATGATCGCCGCCCTCCGCCGCCGCCTGAGAGGGCCGGTGATCCAATGCTGACGGCATGGATCCGCCGGATCGCAATGCTGTGGCGCCGGCCTGCAGCTGATCGCGACCTGACTGACGAGATCCTGCTGCATCTCCAGCTCGAGACCCAAAAGAACATTGCGTCGGGAATGCCGGCCGCCGAGGCGCAACGACAGGCCCGCATGGCGTTCGGCGCGATCGAGTCAATCAAGGAAGAACATCGCGATGGCCGGACCAGCCAACTGATCGAAGCCGTCGCCGCCGATTGGCGCTTCGCCGTGCGCGCACTCCGTCGGCATCCCGCGCTGACGATCACCGCCGTGCTCACGCTGGCACTGGGGATCGGCGCCAACGCGGCCATCTTCTCGGTCATCAACGCTGTGGTGCTGCGCCCGCTCCCCTTCGTGGCGCCCGACCGGCTGATGATGATCGGCGAGGACAATCCCGAATTCGGCTGGCATCAGGCCGATGCCGCCCCCGCCAACTACCTCGACTGGCGGGAGCAGGTCCCGGCCTTCAGCGATGTTGCGGCGTATCCGAGTTCTCCCGATCACGTCACGCTGACCGGCGACGGCGAGCCGCGGTTACTGGCCGCCGCCAGCGTAACGGGCAACTTCTTTTCCGTCCTCGGCGCTCGCGCCGAGTTGGGACGAACACTCGACGATCGCGAGACATGGAGTACCGGGTTGTCGGTGGCCGTGATCAGCCACCGTCTCTGGCTCGATGAGTTTCACGCCAATCGCGCGCTGATCGGCCAATCGGTGATGCTCGACGGAAAACGGGTGCAGGTCGTCGGCGTAATGCCGTCGGACTTCGCGTTTCCATTCGAGGGCACAAGCGTCTGGCAACCGACGGCGTGGCCACGGGCCAACCGGGCCCAAGTCTGGTTTCGGCGGGCGCACTGGATGAAGGTGATTGCGCGGGTGCGTCCTGGAATCAGCGACGCAGCCGCCAACAACGAATTTCAGCAGGTGGTACTCCGCCTGCAACATGACTATCCGGCAACCAACCGCGTCATGGGTGCCACGATGACGCCGCTGCAGCAATTCCTCGGGCGCGACGTTCACACGCCGCTGATAGTGCTCGTGGCCGCCGTCGGGTTCCTGCTGCTCATCGCCTGCGCGAACGTCGGCAACCTGCTGCTGGTGCAGGCACAGTCCCAGCGGCGGGAATCGGCGCTGCGGCTGGCGCTGGGCGGCGGCCGGGCGCGCCTGGTACGACAGGCGCTGCTGCACTCGCTGTTGCTTTCATGCTGCGGTGGCGTGGCCGGGTTCGCGGTCTCGTGGATCGGCACGCGCGCGCTGCTGCGTCTGCAACCCGAGCACCTGCTGCCGGTGAGCCGCATCGACATCGACCTGCGAGTGCTGGGCTATCTGCTGCTGGTGACCACGGCCGCCGGCTTGCTCTTCGGCGTCGTGCCCGCGCTGTGGCTGAGCCGGCAGATGCCGGGCGACGTCCTGCGCGAAAGCGGTCGAGGTGAGACCGTGGGTCGGCGCGCGCGCAGGTGGGGTGACGCGATGGTGGTGATCGAAGTCAGCCTTGCACTGATGCTCGCCGTCGGCGCCGGACTCCTGGTGCGATCGTTCCTGCAGCTGACTCGCGTAAACCCCGGGTTCGATCCGCAGGGCGTGCTTGCCGTATCGCTCAGCCTTCCCAACAGTCGGTACGACAGCGCCGCGACGGTCGTGCGCTTCTATGACGACCTCGAGCGCCGAGCGCGAGCATTGCCTGGCGTGATCTCGGCCGCATCGGTCTCGCAGCCGCCATTCACGTCCTTTGCGTGGAGCAGTCAGTTCGCCATCGCGGGACGCCCGACCGACGGCCCCGCCAAGGATGTGGTGCATCGTGAAATCACCCCGGACTATCCGCTGGTGATGCGGGTCCCGCTGCTGCGAGGCCGACTCTTCAACGCGGCCGATGGACCAAACGGTCCCAACGTCGTGCTGATCAACGCCGTGATCGCGCGGACGTACTTCCGCGGTGAGAATCCGGTGGGACAGCGGATCACCTTCGACCGCATCCCCGACTCCACCTCGCAATGGCGCACGATCGTTGGCGTGATCGGCGCCGAGCACCAAGCCGGACCCGATGTAGAGCCGCGCGCAGAGTTCCTCGCGCCACTGGCCCAGAACCCGGGCACCGCGATGTACCTGGTCGTGCGAAGCAATGGCGACCCGACGCGTCTGGGAGGTGAGTTGCGGCACGCGATCGCTGCCCTCGATCCGCAGCTCGCCATCATGTCGATGCAGACCATGACCGAGATCGGCGCAGGCGCGGTGGCAGGGCAGCGGTTCATGCTGATCCTCCTGCTCGCCTTCGCCGGCACCGGACTCGCTCTCAGCGCCGTCGGCGTGTACGGAGTGATGGCACATGTCGCGCGCGGACGCCGTCGCGAAATGAGTATTCGCGTCGCGCTCGGCGCGCCATCGTCTGGCGTCCGCTGGCTGGTTGTCCGCGAAGGGCTGCGACTTGCGACGAGCGGGGTCGCGCTGGGCATCATCGCCGCGCTGCTGACCACGCGGGTGATGGCGTCGCTCCTCTTCGGCGTGCCGCCAGTCGACCTGGCCACGTTCGGTTCGGTCACGGCGCTGCTGCTCCTGACCGCCATGACCGCGTCGTGGATCCCGGCGGTGCAGGCCAGCCGTGCCGACCCGATGGAAGC
>JBEPVV010000003.1:0-17478 GCA_041690795.1 Gemmatimonadota bacterium
GGTTCCAGCTCGCGGGCGATGTCGAACGGCTGGTGCTCACCTGCGCCGCGCTCGCCGTCGACGCCACGGATCTCGAGTTGCCTGTACCGCTTGATCGCGCGGCGTACGCGCGCGCGCTTCAGCGGTTGACGCTCCGCGGGTTGGTTGAGGACGGGCGGCTGACGGCGTACGGTCGCAGTGTGGAAGCGCTGCCAGTCGAGCGGGCATGGGCCGAGCTGCTGGTGCACGCCAGTGCGGAGCAGCTGGCGCTCGTGGCAGGCGCGAGTGGCATCGACTCATTGCACCGGATGACAAAGGAAGAGCGCGACCTTCACGGTGTGCTCGTGCCCGGGAGCGATCATCTCACCGCGTACAACCTGCTTGCCGAAGCGATCAATAGCTTCGGGAAGGTCGGCGAAGTGCACGGCCTGCGCCGCCACATCTTCGACGAAGCCCTGCTGAGCGAATGGGCGGATCGGCGCGGTGTGCTGGTGAAGGCGATCGAGGACGGCGCACTCGGGATGGCCGCCGCGTACCGCGCGCTCGATGAAGTGCTGCCGGACGTCGTCCCCTATGCCAACCGCGAACGGCGTGCAGACTTCGTCGATCTGGTGGCGAGGATCGAACCATTCGATCTCGTGCTCGACGAGCGGACTGTCGATGGCCAGGACGTGCGAATCGCCAAGACATCCGTCGCCGGCAACGGCGGATCGGTCGCCGGCACGCTGCGATACTTCGCGGACCGCACCGGCACGGCGCGGGCAAGCATCGAAGGCACCGCGCTGCCGCACGAGCTGATCCGCAAGTACGCGGCGTCAGGGCCGCCATCCGTCGTACTGGTGCGCCATAAGCATCGGCAGGAGCTTGCGGTGTCCCGCACGCTGCGGTATTTCGGGTTCACGTTGGAGAGCGGCATCGAGCGGCTTCGCGGCGAATTTCCGCCAGCGCTCGTCGCCGCGGCACGCCTGACGCTTGCCAACGCATTGCTGGCCGGCGATGTCGATCACCCCGCGCGTGGCCGTCTCTCCCGGGCCATCGCATCACTCGATGAATACTGGCGACGATCGGGTGGAGCGCTCGTCGGCACTGACCAGGAAACCCTGCGGTCACTGCTGCTGGCGCAGCTGGGCGACGTCGACAGCTGGGAGAGCTTTCAGCAGACTGCCGTTGACCTCGATGCTGACGCGCTGATCGCGCACGATGCGCGCGCGCACCTCGACGCGCTACCGGGCAGTCTTCACCTTCGCGGCGACGCGGCGCCGCTTGAGTACCAGATTCGCAACGGCCAGGCGATCGCGCGCGTGTACCTCCGCGAGGGCCAGGCGCGCCGGATCAGAAACAGCGATCTGCCGACGCTCGATCGTCCGTTGACGTTCGCTGTGCGCCGGCGCGGTGAGGTGATGGAGGCGGAGACGCTGGAAGCGCTCGCATTGCTGCTCGAGCAGCATGGTGGGTCGCGTAACCCACGCAATGAGGACTCACACGCACGGCCGCAGCACGGAGGACGCGGCGGCCGGGATCGCGGCCGTAGTCCCAGAGGGCGCCGTCGCCGCTAGGCGTTCTGCTGAGCCTGCGCCCGGGAGAATTGCGCGAGCGCGGCGTTGAGACCGTCCATCGCATCTCGATGTGCGGTGAGGGCCCGTGCCATCTCGGTGCGCTCGGCAAGAAAGCGCTCCATCGTGGAGCTGAGGTGATTGTCGCGCGCCGACCGTCGCTTGGCCACCGCGTTGGCTTCGGCCACCGCAGGGCCCAGGGAGCGCGCGGCATCCTCGAGTTCGGCGGCGACATCACTCAACCGCTGGGCCGCCGCCTCCCCTGCCTCGGCTTCGCGAATGGCGCCCGCAAGCGCTTGCCGCGCAGCTTCGATGACCGTGGCGACGCCGCTGACGTCACTCGCAAGCGCGGTCGTGTGCTGTCCGATCGCTGCCGATGTCGCCGCGGTCGTATCGGCAAGCCGCCGCACTTCCTCGGCGAGCACCGCGAAGGTGCGACCCGCGGCGCCGGCACGCGCCGCCTCCAGCGCAGCGTTGTTGGCTACCAGGTTCGTGCGGAACGCCACGCCGCTGACCGTGTCGTTGCTCGCCGCGATCTCTTCGCCATGGCGAGTCACGCGAATCACCTGCGCTGCCAATGCTCCCAACGCGTCGAGCGCGTGCGCGACGGCGTCGGTCGCGCCGCGCGCCGACTCACGAGCAGCGATCGCAATGGTCGCCAAGCCTTCACCGTGGCGAGCGATGCCCGTGACACCGTCGCTGAGCTGGCCCAGTACTTCGCGTGCATCCACGGGAGGCGGGACGGCGATCCCGGCGTCGGCGGGACTGAGCGGAAGCTGATGCGCGGCACGCGTCAGCCGCGTAACACGCTCGGCGAGCTGATCAGTCATCTCGTCGCTGCGGTGCACATTGATGATCTCGCGTCGATGGGCGCGCAGCACATCCGCAACCGGCTGTAACAGTGCGGCGAGCCAGAGGCGTTCTTGCGGACCGAACGCGCCGGAGAACGTCGACTCAACGCGGACTTCGCCGAGCGGATCGGCACCACGCCCGATCGGCATGATCAGGGACCGACGGTCGTCATCCGATCCCGCGTCAGCGGATGAATCGACGAGAGACGCTTCGCCGACCGACGCCCGGACATCGGGAATGCCCACCCGGATCGATACGCCGCGCGCCTTGAACGCGTCTTGAATCGCTTGGGCGATCCGTTGCAGCGCGCCGGGGAGGTCCGTGCGATCGAGCAGTGAGGCGGCCAGGCGAAACGCGATCAGGTCGCGCTTCTCATGATCGCGAAACGGGAGCGAGAGCGCCGAGAGCATGCCGAAGACCGGGAGCGCAACCAGCGCCAGGCGTGCCGGAGTAACGGCACCGTCGAGCGACCACCCGGCCTCGGCAACGAAGTTGGCGGCAAGGAACGGGAGCAGGCCGAGGCCGAGGCCCAGCGCTGTCCACACCAGTGACCGTCGGAGGATATAGCCGCGGATCGGTGTCAGCATCGCGAGCCCGACGCCGATCACGGAGACGGCAGCTCCTGCGGGTTCGCTGATCGTCGCGCGGAAAATGTGATCGACGGCGTCGACGAGCGGCGGCTCGTTCATGGCGAGGCCGATGGCCACCACGAGGAGCATTCCGCCTTGCACCGCATACCAGCCGAGGACCCAGCCGATCCATTGGCGACGCCGGTGCGCCCAGCCGATTTCGAGTGTGAAGTGAACGACTAGCGGGGTCAGTGCGTATCGCCATGGAGCAGTCAACAGAAAATCGACCAGGCTTCCGGGCGTTGCCGGGTGATCCAGCGGCGCCAGCATCAACAGGGTGGCGGCCGCTGCGACGAGGCCGACGAACGGCGGAGTGAACTGCTCTCCCGGCATCCGCACGAGCACCGGGCCAGCGACAACCGCAGACAGCACTGCCAGGACGACGAGCGTGGCGGTGGCGGTCGGCGTGATCCGGTCGCTGGCGAGGCCCGTGAGAAGTGGCAGCCCGATCGCCCAGAATGCGACGGCAGCCAGCAGCGGCCATCCGGCGGCAAGACTCGACCGGCGTGTGGTCGGCTGGGCAAGATGGATCACGGGTTCGTTGATCATTGGATGGCGGAATATGGCGGCCCCGGCCGCGAATGCCGAACGGCTAACGTCAACTTCTGAAACCTTTTCCCTCAACCTGGCGTACCTGAAACCATGAGCCACCCGATGACCGCCACCACACTTCCATCGGTCTTTTCGCCGCTGGCGAAGGCGTTGCTTGACTCGTTCCAGGAAGGCACCGTCGTATTCGACTCGCAGGGTCGAATCATCTACCTGAACGCCGCCGGTCGGGCCGTGCTCAACGAGGTGGGTCTCGACGCGACGGGGGAGAAGGACGACCTTCTTCCCGAACTGGCGGCAATCGGCGGCCGACTTTCTGCGCTGCGCGTAGGCGGACTTGATCTGGGTGAGGCGATCTTCCTGCCGCACCGGGAGGGGCCGACGACCTTGGCTGAGCGCGAGAAGGACGCCATCGTTCGGTCGCTTGAGGCCCATGCGTGGCGACTCGCTGAAACGGCCAAGACGCTCGGCATCTCACGCACCACGCTCTGGCGGCGGCTGCGGGCCTATGGCCTCCACCGCGACGGGCGAACCAAATGGGACCAGTCCTCCACGCCTTGAAGCTTGCAGCGGCGCTTTCCGGCGCCGCCTCCTCCGACACTGCGACATACGCCAACCTGGCCACCGCGCGTCTGGTGGCCAGGGCGATGGCGCGCCACGCGGAGCAGGACTCGAGCGTGCGTGACTATCAGGCGAAACTCCGATACCGTGTGTCCTTCGGTTTTGCGCGGCGCAAATGGGGGGACCCATTGCCGGTGGCCGTCGAAGAACAGGACGCGACGCTGGCGTGGCACCTCCCCAATGACCTGCGCGTCGACATGCTCGGCCGGCGTAGCGCGAGTCGCATGCAAGGCGTCGACCTGGCGTCGACGTTCGCGCATCCGTGGTTCGTTCCCCGAACACTGGGCGACTCGCTGCGGGTATTTGGTGCGAGCCAGACACCATCAAAGGCGGCGCCGCATCCTCTCGCGCGCGGTGCCGAAGAGTTCTACCGATATGTGGCAGGCGATTCGGTGGTGATCAGTACCGGTGGTCGTCGCATCACCATCCAGGGCGTGACGGTGACGCCGAAGCACTCGGCCGGTTCATTCGTAGCGGGGCGCCTCTGGCTCGACGTGGCAAGCGGTGACGTGGTGCGATTCACGTTCCGCTTCGTGGGGACCCAGTTGTGGAGCGAGCCCGAAGGGGAAACTGCGCATGACAGCGCGTCGGCGCGCCGGACCAGCGCGTTCGTGTCGCGCGTGCTCGAGCTCAGTGCCGATCTCGAGTTTTCGCTGCAGGAAAATCGATACTGGATGCCGTATCGCCAGGTAATTTCCGGACGGGTGTCGATCCCCCTTGGCATTGACTTCGCCGTGCCGTTCGAAGCGAAGACCACCTTCGACAACTACACGATCAACAGCGGCAAGATGATCGTCTTCGACGCACCGTTCCCGCTCAATCGAAATGCACATGCGCGCAACGGCGGCCGGCTGCTGGCACGCGACTCGTCGCGGCGCCCGGCGGCACCGTTGGCGGACTCCATGGCCCGCCGTCAAGATTCGGCCGGTGTCGCCGCCGATTCGACTGGTTTTCGCTCGCGGTTTCGCAATCGGACTGGCTATCTCCCCGGTGGCGGACGGTATGAGATCCATCGTCCGCCGCAGGACTCGATGCGTCATTACGCTGGGTGGGGCGACTCGCTCAAGCTCGGCGATGACCCGGGCGAACAGCGTCAGCTGCAGCAGGCGATGTCCGATCTCGCGCACATCGCCGAAGGTCTGCCGCGGGAAATGACAGGGCGCCCCGGCGCAGGCTTCGCGTGGGAAAAGATCGCTGATGTGCTTCGGTACAACCGCGTGGAAGGCACGACGTTGTCGATCGGCGAGCGGATTCCGGCTCCCGTGGCGTTCACCGACCTGTATGGAACGCTACGGTACGGCTTCGCCGACGAGCGAGTGATGGCGCGGGTGTCGGCCGTGCGCGATGCTCCTGCGGGTCGCGTCACGCTGGCACTCTCACGCGACCTGGTCGATACGGATCCGCTCGCGTCGGGACTGTCATTCGGGAATTCGTTGCGAGCGATCCTGACCGGCCACGATGACGGTGCCTACCTGCTCGCCCAGGGCGGGCGACTCAGTTACGAAACGACGACGCGCTCGCGCACCGAGATCACTTACAGCGCGCGCGTCGAGGATGAGCGCAGCGTCGTGAGCAACGCTCGTGCGCTCTTTCCGCGCATCGCGGGAGCTGACGGATACTTCCCGGCGACGGACGCGGTGAGAGAGGGCTTCGCGGCGGGCGCGGGCATTCGCGCCGACCATTCAACGGCGACCTCTCGATGGATCGTCGACGTTGATGGCACGGCGGTAAGCGGCCGGGGCGCTGCGCGCGCTGTCGCCGAATTCCGGTTGCCGCGAATCGCAGGTGGCTGGCTGGCGGCGCGAATCAAGGCCGGAGCGGCGATCGGCGTGGACTCGGTGCCGCAACTGGCATTGCGTGCGGGGGGGCTGAACACGGTGCGCGGGTACGATTTCGGTGTGGCGCGGGGGGACGCGTTATGGGCGATGCAGCTCGACGTCTCTCGGCCGACTCGGAGTGCCGTCAAGGTCGTGGCGTTCATCGACGCGGGGCAAGCCGGTTTTCGCACCGATTTTGGCGCGGCGCCGTTTTTGTCCGGCGGTGGTGTGGGCGTGTCGCTGCTGGGAGGCTTGCTGCGCGCCAACGTGAGTCATCCGATCACTCATGTCGCGGGACGCGGCGTTCGCTTCGACCTCGTGTTCGGATCGATTCGATGAGACGCCGGTACGCGAGCCTGGTCGTCGCTCTTGTCGCTCTGGCAGGAACTGCCTGGTTTCTCGCACAACGAAACCCGGGCGGCGGATTGCACCCGGACCGGGCGCAGCTCTCGGTGGAGTGGCAGGGAAAATATCGCGGTGCGATGACGCTGCCCGCCTCGATCCACTGGTGCCCGGTGACGAGGACGGGAGTGCTCGAAGCCATCTCGGGAGACTCCGGCGTCATGGTCGCGCTCTACGAACGCGACTCGCTCACCTCCGCACTGCATCCGGTCGTGAGCAGTGACGCTGCCGCTTCGGCTCCCCGGCCGGGCGCGTCAGCGGCAATGCGGTGGATGCGCTTCGACGCCGACACGGCGTTGTCGGTCTTCCGTTCGGCCAGCGGCTCGGTGCGCCTCGTGGTACAGCACGGTCGGGCATCGGGGGAGATTGCGGCCGGACTGCGCAGCGTCACGGCGCCCGATTCCCTTCGCATCCGGGGCGTGTTCCGGGACGTGCCGGTGGTCGCCACCGCCGCAGGCTGCACCTGAGTCTTATCTTGCGCTGATGGAGTCGACCTATTTCCGGCGCGGTTTCGGGCTCAAGGCCGCGATTGAAGGACAGCGGACCGCGGACTACCACAGCGGCACCGTCGAAGCGATGCGTGCCAACGGCAACACGCTGACGGCCGGGAGACTGACGTTCCGGCTCGCCCAGGAGTTCGGTTTTTGCTATGGTGTCGACCGGGCGGTCGACTACGCCTACGAGACACGGGCCAAGTTCCCCGATCGCCGCCTCTTTCTGGTTGGCGAGATCATTCACAACCCGCACGTCAATGCCAACCTCGCCCGCATGGGCGTCACATTCCTCCATCGCGCCGCGGCCGGCCTGACGGGCGGCGAATTCGACTTCTCCGGGATCACCGCCGATGATGTGGTGATCATCCCGGCGTTCGGTGTGACGATGCGGGATTTCCAGCGCCTCCGCGACATCGGTTGCATCGTCGTCGACACGACGTGCGGATCGGTGCTCAACGTGTGGAAGCGGGTCGAGAGCTACGCCCGTGATGGATTCACGTCGATCATTCATGGCAAGCATTACCACGAAGAGACCAAGGCGACCGCCAGCCAGGTGAGCCGGCATCCCGGCGGACGGCACCTGATAGTGTTCGACATGACGGAGACCCGGCTCGTCTGCGACTGGATCGAAGGGCGCGGTGACGAAGGCGCGCTGCGGGCGAGGTTCAGTCAGGCGATCTCGGAAGGGTTCGACTTCCATGCTGACCTCGCGCGGATCGGTGTCGCCAACCAGACCACAATGCTGTCGGGCGAGTCACTGGCCATCGCGGCCGAGTTCCGCGCGGCGCTCGCGCGCCGCTATGGCGATGAGCATATCGGCGAACATTTTCGGTCATTCGACACGATTTGCTCGGCGACGCAGGAGCGCCAGGACGCGATCGTGCAAATGCTGGACTCGCCGATCGACCTGATGCTGGTCATAGGGGGCTACAACTCATCGAACACCTGCGCGCTCGCAGCGCTGGCTCAGTCACGCGGGGTCCGGGCCTACCATATCGAAGATGCCGACAATGTGGACGTGGCGGCTGGCGCTATCCGCCATCAGCCGGTCGGGTCGAAAGTGGAGCAGGTCGAAGTTGGCTGGCTGGGCGCGGCGACCGTCATTGGAGTGACAGCCGGGGCGTCGACGCCCAACAATAAAATCGGCGAAACGGTGGCCAGAGTGTGCGAAACGGCCGGCGAACCGTTCGTTTTGGTGTGAAACGACGTTGGATCGTCCCTCGGCGCTTACGCATAATATAAATCGAGCATACGCCTGGTTTATGTTCCTTTATGGCAAAAACGCAACTCGTTGGCTGGATTCATGAGCCGTTGACTGCGATCGTCGGCACCCGCAGCAAGGTCGCGGTACTGCGGGTGCTCTGGCGAGCGACGGCGCCTATCCCCTACCGGGAAGTCGTGCGTCGGACCGGGCTCGCCTATGGCAGCGTCGACCTGGCGATCGGCGACCTGCTGATGACCGGGCTAGTGGCCGAAGTCCCCGAGGGGCGCGAGCGAAGAATTGAGCTGGCGACGACGCACCGGCTGGCTGCGGCGGTCTCGGCACTCCTCCAGGTCGAGTCGGATTTCTACAGCGGGCTGCGGGTCGAGCTGCGTGCCATGGCGCAGGATTGCCTTGGCGCCGGGATGCTGTCGATCGCCATCGTCGGTCGCGTCACGCGGCGCGAAGAGCGGCTGCATGACGGGCTTGAAGTGGTCGCGATCGCCGCGGACGACGCAGCGCTCGCCCGGTGTTCGGCGCGGATGCGATCGACGTGCGAGGCGGTCCGGACACGGTTCGGGGTGCGGGTGAAGGTGATCGGCTACTCACGCGCTGCGGCGCTCGCGATGTGGCAGAGCCGGACCGCGGCGGCTGCGCAGTCGGTGCAACAGGCTGAACTGCTCGCTGGAGTGCCGCTTGACCAGCTGCTGAATGTCGGTGACGGCGCTGAGTAAAAAGCGTTCAGCCTTCGGACGACGCGAGCAGCATGCCGACCACCGCGGCAATTGTGAGAGGTGAGCAACCTTCGGCGCGGTTGTTGACGATCACGTACGCAGGAATGCGAAGATTCAGCGCGGTGCGCGCGAGGGCGACGAGGTCGGCGCGCAGTTCGGGGTTTTTGTCCTGGATCCGATCGTAGGGCGAGAAGGTGTCGACGGCTACAGCGTAGGTTCGCCCGGGACGGAGCAGCGCGCGCGCAACGACGAAATCGGCCGTGATCGATTCGTGAAGGAGCAGCTGCTCGCCGATGGGCGGCATCCTGGTCCACGCGTTGAAGACATGCGCGACGCCATGGTCGCGAAGAATGGCGAAGTAGGGTGGCGAGAGAAACTCGGGGTTGCGAATCTCGACGGCGTACTGGATGCCCTGAGGGAGGGCTCCGAGGAAGGCGTCGAGCGCCGCAAAGAATTGTGCAGCCGTGCAGTCATCGCGGTGGCCGATCGCCTGGAACTCGAAGACGAGCGGTCCCATGTTGTCGTGAAAGTGCGCTCGCAGCGGCGCCAGGACTTCAGCGACGAACAGCTCGGCGTTGAGCCAGTCGGGATTGCGTTCGCTGCCGCGGGAGCCGCCGCGGTGTGCGCTGAGTGTCCGCGCAGTGATCCGGTTCCAGACTTTGCTGACACAGCGAAAACCGGGAGGGAGCGCCCGGGAGTAGGCGGCGAGTGTGCTGGGCGCTGGCGGTGCGTAGAAGAACGAATCGATCCCGACGGTGCGAAAGAGCGGCCAGTTCGCGTATTCCGCGAGTTGCAGCGCCGATGCTCCGGTGCCGGCGTAGTCACGCTGGTAGACGAGTCCCTTCCAGCCAGGATACGTCCAGGACGAAGTACCGAAGCGAAGCAGGTCGGGGAGCCGACCTGCCATCGCCGCCAACGCTGCGGGGTCGGGAGGCACGGAATTGCCGTCGTCATTCGCGGATATGGCTGTCATCGGAGCGCTTCCCGCACGAGTACGGGCGAAAGATGGTCAGCCGGGCTCGCTGGTGCGAGATTCCGATCGCATCGTCAATTGCCCATCCAACGTCCGCCTTCCGGGAGTCTGCACGTGACCGTTCCAGTTCCGGCCTTCCACCTGGCATTTCCTGTTGATGATCTCGACGCGGCCCGCGCCTTCTACCGCGACGTTCTCGGCTGCAGTGAAGGCCGCAGTTCGGAGGCGTGGATCGATTTCGATTTCCACGGCCACCAGATCGTGGCACACCTTGCTCCGTCGGAGACGGGCAAGTCCGCGGCGAATTCCGTCGACGGTCACGACGTACCGGTGCGGCACTTCGGCGTGATCCTGCCGTGGGAGGAGTGGCACGCGTCGGCCGACCGTCTCCGCGGGCTCGGCGTGCAATTCATCATCGAGCCCGGCATCCGGTTCGCCGGCATGGTGGGTGAACAGGCAACGATGTTCTTCCTCGACCCCGCCGGCAATGCCATCGAGTTGAAATCCTTTCGCGACATGTCGCAGGTATTCGCGCGTCCAGCTGCTACTGGCGCACAAGATGGAAGTCGTACTCGAGCCTGATGTCGTCGACCACACTCATGACGATCATGAGCCGCGGCTGGTCCATGCCGAAGTCTTCGAACTTGACGTGCGTCGTGGCGGTACCGCTGTAGTCGCCGCCGTTGGCGGTGAGCTGCAGGTCCCAGGTTGTCGGCCGGCTGACGCCGTGGATTTCGAGATCGCCGCGAAGCTTGAGCCGGAAGCTGCCCGACAACGGCAGGGGGACTGGAAGGCCCTCGATCTCCTTCACGACCAGGCTGGCGCGCGGGAACGAGTCCGTCTTCAGCGTATGACTCTTGATCCAGGTGTCGCGATTCGGCTTGTCCGTCGCAAGCGTCGCCAGGTCGACGACGATCTGCGAAGCGGATGGATCAATCCGGCCGTCTGGGGCAACTCTCACGCCACCGGAGATGTGGGTGGTGCGACCAACGGCGTCGTTGGGTCGGTCGAAGGTCATCAGCTGCTCGCGAACGACGAACCGCGCCTCGTTTCCGGCGGGCGCAAGCGCGAATTGCACGGCGGCTGGCGGCGGTGCCGCTGCACGCGTTGCCGCGCGGTGTGGCGCAGGCCGCTTCGCCTGAGCGGTCGCGGTGACGGGTATTGCTGCTAGCAGGATCGCCCACGCGGCGATTTGTCGACGCACGTCACCACCTCAGCACATGGTTGATCGAGTACCTTCGTGGTACGGGGTGTCGACCGTCCAGGTTGGGTTCATTTCTCGTCGCATGCAGGGCACCGATGCTCGCTGTAACTCATCCGTCACCGGACGCGCTGTCGCTCACCGATGAGCCCATGCCGGTCCCGGACAGTGTCCAGATCCGGGTGTCCGTGCGCGCTGCCGGACTGAACCGCGCCGACTTGCTGCAGCGCGCCGGAAAATACGCTGCACCTGCCGGTTGGCCTTCGAACATACCCGGGCTGGAGTACGCCGGTGAGGTCACGATGGTTGGGGCGGCGGTGACCCGATGGCGCGTTGGCGACCGGGTGATGGGGCTGGTGGGCGGCGGCGCGCACGCGGAAGTCGTGGTCGTTCACGAGTTCGAAGCGATGCCGATGCCGGCGGGCATGACGTTTACTGATGCAGCCGCGATTCCTGAGGCCTTCCTGACTGCGTGGGACGCATTGGTCTTCCGCGCGCGAGCCGGAACAGGC
Source organism: Gemmatimonadota bacterium (assembly GCA_041690795.1). Lineage (GTDB taxonomy): Bacteria > Gemmatimonadota > Gemmatimonadetes > Gemmatimonadales > GWC2-71-9 > Palsa-1233. The sequence continues at coordinate 11,518 of JBEPVV010000003.1, forward strand.
GATCGCGTGCTGATGCATGCGATCGGCAGCGGCGTCGGCACGGCAGCGGTTCAACTTGCCCGCGAACTCGACATCGTGATGATCGGTACATCGCGCACGCAGGAAAAGCTCGATCGATGTCGCGCACTGGGGCTGGCGCACGGGGTCATGATGGACGGCAACTGGTACACGCAGGTAGCCGGCGAGGTCCAGGCGGTCATCGACACGCTCGGTGCAGCTGTGCTGGAGGCGAACTTGCGATTGTTGGCCCCCCGCGGCCGGCTGGTGCTGCTCGGAACGATGACCGGGCGAATTGCGAGCGAGTTCGACTTGGGGCGCGTGCTTCAGGGTCGCCTCGAGATCATCGGGACGGCCATGCGAGTGAGGGACCTCGCGGAGCGGATCTCGCTGGTGGAGCGATTTACTCGCGATGTGTTGCCAATGTTCGCCGGCCACCGGCTGCAGCCGATCGTGGACCAGGTGGTCCCGATGCACGAGATTGCGCGGGCGCACGCGCTGTTGGAAGGCAACGGCACATTCGGAAAGGTGATCCTGCGCTGGTGACTTCGTTTGGTACCGTGGCCCCGCTAACGATGTCGATTGATGGATTGACCGTGCGCCCACAAGGACAGCTGCGAGTCGACCTTGCGACTGGCGTGCGCCAGTCCGGGCACTATTCGCAGCGAGCCCAGCCACATGATGGGCAGTTGATGCACCCCGAAGCATGCACCAGTCGGCCAGAGCAATCCGGGCAATGCGCAACAGGATGGATTGCCGGCACTTTCGGGTCGGCTTCGGCTGGTTTTATGGTCGGACATGTGGCGGCGCTGCGAATTGCGTCCCCGCGGCGTAGTTCGCTCAATGGGCACGTCCGATGGGTGTTTACCGAACATATCCCGAAAATCAATACTGGTCGATGGGACGCTGTCTGAGCGCGCCATGGCGCGGGCATTAACTTCCTCCATTCAATGGACATATACAGTTTGAGCATGGTCGCCGGTGGCGTGGGGCTCGTCGCAATGGCCGCGACGGGACTTGGTCGACACGGTGGCGGCCATCACGGCGTCCACGGTCACGGCGGTCATGGGCACGGTCACAGCCATGGCGGAACGGGGCACGGTCACGGAGGCGGCGCTACGCATGGCGGGGCAGCGCATGTCGGTGCGCAGGCCGCGACCTGGATGCTGATGTCGCCACGATTTCTTTTTGCGGGCATGATCGGGTTCGGTGTCACGGGCGTGGTGGCACGGACGTGGTTTGGCGGACCGCTGCTGCTGCTCGTGGCCGTTGCCGGCGCGATTGCATGCGAACGTCTTCTGGTCGCGCCGCTCTGGAATTTCGCGCTGCGTTTCGCGTCCAATCCTGCGATCACGCTCGACGCGGCGATCACCAGCGAGGCGGTTGCGGTGACCAACTTCGACCACAATGGACAGGGTATCGTGGCGATCGAAGTTGACGGACAGGTGCAGCAACTCCTGGCAACGCTCCTCCCGGCGCAGATCGCGAGTGGCGAGTTGGTGCGCGCGGGCCAGCGTGTGCGAGTGGAGGATGTCGATGGGGCGCGCAACCGGGTCAGCGTTTCGTTGCTGTAGAACTTTGTAGTGGATTTCCCCTGTTTCTGGAGTGATGCATGAATACGAGTCTGATCGTGATCGTCGGCGCTGTCGTCTTCGTGGTGGTGATCGTTCCGGCCGTCGTCGCCAGTTTCCTGCGCAACGTCGAGGCCGGCACCATCCGCATGGTGAGCTGGCTGCAGGGCGGCACGGTGATCTACCGCGGGCCGGGAAAGTCGAAGGAGATTCCTCTGCTCACCACGGGAACGACGATTTCGAGCAAGGTCATCAACGTCGATCTCGACATCACCGATCAGACCGCCGACATCGACGACACCGGGACGCCGCGCCCGATCAAGGTGCGCGTTCTTGCCAGCGCGATCGTATCGGTGGGGGACAGCGACGTGCTGATCCGGACCGCGGCAAACCGCTTTTTTTCCAAGAGCGACGGGGACCAACTGAGCACGCTGACCGACCTGCTCTCCAGTTCGGGCCGCCGGGCGATCAACCTGCTGACACACGACCAGCTCTTTTCGGCGAAGGCGACGCCGAGCGCGTCCCGTTCGCTGCTGTCCAATGGGCCGGCGGTCGCTGCTCCGCCGCCGGTGGCGATCAAGGTGCGGGACACGACCGGGATGACCGCCGCCGAAGTGGCGGTCATGGAAGATGATGATGACCCGCTGGCGGTGATCATTCGAAAGGCGTGTTCGCGCGAGCTCACCGATCTTGGCCTGATCTTCAACTCACTCAACATCAAGATCGTCCAGTCGGAAGTTGCCGAGGCGCGCCGCCGCCAGTCGGCCGCGGAAGCCCAGGCAAACTCCGAGATCGTGGCGGCGAACCAGGCGCGTCGTTCCAAGGAAGCGCAGCTCGATGCGGAGCGGGCGATCTCCGACAAGCAGCGTGAACTGGAGCAGACGAAGGCGTCGAACGCCGCGTTGATCGCGCAAGCGGAGGCGAAGCGGCAAGAAGCGCAGGGACTGCAGCGCGTTGCCGAACTCGATGCGACGCAGATTGCGCAGGCCAAAGCGGACGCTGCCCGCGTGCGACTCGAGGCCGAAGCGTCGGCAGATGCCGACGCCATCAGGATCCGGCGGATCGCCGATGCCACGGCGGAGAGCATCCAGAAGGTCAACCAGGCGATCCAGGCGGGTGGCGAGAGCTATTTTCGCTATCGACAGATTGAAATGCTTCCCCAGATCGCGCCGGTGATCGCGGAAGCGTTGTCGAACGCAAAGATGGTGACGATATCGGGCGGAGGCGGTCCGGGCGCGGCCGAGACGACGACGAACAACATCGCCAGTGTGATCCAGACGGTCCTCGCAGCGCAACTGGTAACGCGCGGTGGCATTCTCGACAGTTCAGCACCGAACTCGCGAGCCGCAGAGCCGGCTCCCGCGCCGGCGATTCCGCCCCCGGCGACTGCGAAGCCTCGCTAGGCCCACCTTGCGCCCTTCGTTCAGGAGATCTCGATGAGCGTCATTATCGTGCTACGCATCGTGCACATTGCGTTCGGCGTATTCTGGGTTGGGGCAGTTCTCTTCCTGAACTTGGTGCTAGGCCCGTCGCTGCAGGCGATCGGGCCAGCTGGTGTGCCGGTGCTCCAGGAACTCAACCGTCGGAAATACTTCGATATCCTGCTCGGCTCCGGTTTATTGACGATCCTGGCCGGACTCGAGCTGGTCCGCCGCGATTCCGCCGGCTTCGATCCTTCGTGGTTCCGGACCCGGTTCGGTATGGGGATTTCCACCGGCATGGTTGCGGCGGTGATTGCTTTCCTGATCGGCTGGCTGGTCGTCAAGCCCACGGTGCTCCGGATGACGCATCTCGGCGCGCAGCTGGCATCGGCCGCGCCCGAGGACAGGATTGCGCTGGCCGGCAGCATGACCGCGACGCAGGCGACGTTGAAGGTATGGGGGATCGCGGGCACGCTGTTCCTGCTCATTGCGATGGTGGCGATGGCGATTGCGCGCTACATGTAGGGACAAGGTGAGAGGCGAGAGGCGAAAGGCGAGAGAGACGAGAGGCGAAAGGCGAGAGCGACGAGAGGCGAAAGGCGAGAGCGACGAGAAGAGGCGAAAGGTGCGGATGGCCGAGGGGTCGGTTCTGAGGCGCGCCGTCTGGCGTTCGGCTGCATCGCTGCTCGCAGCGTTCGTCGGGGCCTCGCTGATCATCTACATCTGGTACCCTGTGCTGCTGGTGCACGCGATTGCGCTGATTCAGCGGCGAATTGCCGGCGTTCACTATCGCGAAGTGGCGACGGCTTTCGGCGTCGTTCCGTATCTTGACGGCGGCAGCGGCACGCCAGTCGTGCTGCTGCACGGTTTTCAAGACCAGAAGGACAGCTGGCTGGGGGTTGCGAAGCAGCTCACGCCATGGACGCGGGTGCTGATTCCCGACCTGCACGGATTCGGCGACAATCGCGCCGCGACCAACGGTGATTACCGACCGGCTGCGCAGGCCGAACGCGTCCACGCATTCCTGGTAGCACTCGACGTCAGCGATGCCCACATTGTCGGTGTATCGATGGGGGGAGAGATCGCTGGCGCGTACGCAGCCCGCTACCCTGCCGCCACGCTTTCGCTCGCACTGCTGAGCCCGTCGGGGACGCGTCCAGATACTGTTTCCGCGCTTGGTCGCCGGATCATGGCGGGCCGCAACATTTTCCACGTGACCGACGACGCAACCCTCGATACGCTGATCAGCGCGATTGCCGACTCGGGCGTCACGCTTCCACGCGTCCTCAAACGGGCGATGCTGGCTGAATACCGAAGGCGCAACCCGCTGTGGGACAGGATTTTCGCGCAACTGATGGAGCCAGCCTCGCTTTTTCTCCTCGATTCGCTGGCGCCGCGCATGACGGCACGCGCGCTCGTGCTGTGGGGCCGCCACGACCCGCTATTTGCGGTGTCAGGAGGCCGGCGACTCGCCAATCGAATGCCGGATGCGTCCTTCGTCGAACTGCCGGATTGCGGGCACCTCTGTCCGTTGACGCAACCGGGCGAAACGGCAGCGCGCTATCTCGACTTTCTGTTCCGGGGAAGGTCGTAACCACGGCGGGAAGCCGTGCCGCACGTCAGGCGTCGGCCCGCTCGCCGTGTTGCTCGTGAATGGTGAGGAGGTGAGTCACCCGCAGCTTCCGGCGCATGGTAGGCAGCTGGAGGACGACCTCCTCGCCGACCTGACGATCGACCAGCGCGCGGCCGAGCGGCGACGCGAGGGAAATGTGTCCGGCATCGATATCCATCATCTCCGCGAGGACGACGGTGTATTCCTCCTCCTCCCCGGTGCCGACGTCTTCGACCTTGACGCGCGACCCGAGCCCGACGCGATCGAGGGGCGCCTCGGTATTCGCCAGCTGACTCAACTGGCTCAGCCGCTGATGGAGCTGGCCGAGCCGCGCCTGTACGAACTGTTGCCGTTCGAGGGCGGATTTGTATTCCGAGTTTTCGCGAAGGTCACCCATTTCGACTGCGGTCGCGATTGCCTGGGGCAGGGTCACCGCGAGTTCGAACGAGAGCGCTTCGATTTCCTTGCTGAGTTTTTCGCGCATTTCCCGAATCATTCAGACCTTCCTGTCTGCCGCCCCGCACTGGGGCGGTCAAAAAGACGCTCGGCCCACCCGGAACTGACCGGGTGGACCGTCGATTGTCCTGAACATACAGCGGATTCGAGGAATCTCCACCTGGGGACGCGACGCTAGATTGGTGCTCATGACGCGAGTCACGACTCTTTCGGTGGTCCTGGCGCTCGCTGGATGCACGCCGACGGCGCCGGCTACCGTGGCAGCGACCCAGGCGATCCAGGCCAACGCTCCGGTCCAGGCGGTCGCGCCCGATTCGATCGCGCGACAGAAGCTCGTCGACCTCCGTCGCGTTGTGCCTTCCGCTCGCTTCGAGTTGCGTTACGCGACCAGCAACAACTTCACTGCGGCGGTGCTGCCGGGCTACGAGGTGGCGATACCGATGCTGCGGCGCGAGGCGGGCATGGCGCTGGCGAGGGTGCAGGACGAATTGTCGCGGCGCGGCTACGGCCTGAAGGTCTGGGACGGATATCGTCCGGTCCGCGCGACGCTGGCGATGGTGGCATGGTGCGAACGCAATCATCGCGTCGATCTTCTCGATCAGGGCTACATCGCGCGACGATCCCGACACAACCAGGGCGTGGCGATCGACCTGACAGTCGTGCGGCTCGCCAGCGGAGAGGAACTCGCCATGGGCACTCCGTTCGACGAGTTTTCGGCGCGGGCGCACACGGCGAACGCGAGCGGCGAGACTGCGAAGAACCGGGAGATCCTGGGTGCAGCCATGCGACACGCCGGATTTGTGAACTACGTCGACGAGTGGTGGCACTTCTCGTTCGATGTGACCGACCCGATGCCATTCGACCTTCCCCTGCATTGACGGCGGATTCGACATGATCCCAATTC
>JBEPVV010000004.1:0-16926 GCA_041690795.1 Gemmatimonadota bacterium
GTAATGTGCACGCCGGCGCCACGCAGTCGGCTGATGGCGCTTACTCCGTGAGCATCCACGGCAGCCATGTTGGTGACGAAGCCAATCCGCTTTCCGGCGAGCACCTGGAGGGAGTCGGAGAGCAGGACGTCGATCCCCGGACGCATGACCGCGACCGGTGCGCGCACCGCGGTCGCTGGGCGTGTTGTCGCGGAGGCGACGGGGCTGCACCCAGCGGCAAACGCGAACACGCATGACATCCACAATTTTTCAGCGCGGCACCGATGCATCGATCGCTCCTTCTGCTGATGACGTTCTCCGCCCTCGCCGGCTGCGCGCGTTCTGCGCCGGCGCCGATGCCGGTTCCCGCCGAGGGCACGGCCGGCCGGCCGCCGCGACTTCCCGAGACGCGGCCCGACACCAGAAAGATGATGGCGCCAGCATCGTCGCGCGTGGAGCGCCTGCTCGCTGCACTCCCTCTTCGCGACAAGATCGCCCAGCTGGTGATGCCGTGGATCGCCGGCGGCTACGAACCGATCGATGGCGCCGAAATGAAGCAGGCCCTGATGTGGGTCGACTCGCTGCACGTCGGTGGCATCATCATGTCGATCGGATCGCCGACCGAGATCGCAGCGAAGTTGAACGCGCTGCAGCGCTCCGCGCCACTCCCCCTCCTCGTCGCCAGTGACCTCGAGGGCGGCACGACCCTGCGTTTCAACGGTGGCACGCCGTTTCCGACCCAGATGGGGATCGGCGCCGGCGGCAGTCTTGACGACGCCTACCAGATGGGACGAATCACCGCGCTCGAAGGGCGAGCCGTCGGCGTGCACCTCGCCTTCGCACCGGTCGCCGACATCAACAGCAACCCCGCCAACCCGATCATCAACACGCGGTCGTTCGGCGGTGATCCGCAGATGGTGGCGCGCTTTGTCGCCGCCACGATCCGTGGCATACGCGACAACGGGATGTTCGCCACGGCGAAGCATTTCCCTGGACACGGCGACACCGAAACTGATTCACACCTTTCGCTGCCGACCATCACGGCCTCGTGGCCGCGCTTCGACACCCTCGAACTGGTGCCCTTCCGTGCCGCCATTGCCGCCGGCGTCGATGCCGTGATGTCGGCGCATATCGCGCTCCCCGGGCTCGACCCGGGCCAGCTGCGCCCCGGCACCTTGTCCCCGGCAATCCTCACCGGACTGTTGCGCGACTCGCTCCACTTCGACGGATTGATCGCGACCGATGCGCTCAACATGGGCGCCATCGTGAAGGAGGTCGGCGCCGACGAAGCCCCGGTGCTGGCCTTCCTTGCCGGATCGGACCTGCTGTTGATGCCGAGTGACGCGGGCCGCGCCATCGACGCGATGGTCCGCGCCGTCGAGAGCGGACGCGTAAGTCGCGAGCGCGTCGACCAGTCGGTCCGCAAGATCCTGCTGATGAAGGAACGAGCCGGCCTCTTCGAGCATCGCGAAGTGGACCTGAACAAGGTCTCGTCCGTCGTCGGCAACGCGGAGTTCCGGCGCATCGGTCAGGAAGCAACACAGCGATCGATCACGCTGCTGAAGGATTCTGTGGGCCTTGTCGACCTGATGCGCAACGCGCCGCAATCCGTCACGCTGGTGGTCGTGGCCGACCCCGCAACGACGCTCGGAGCCACACTGGGACAGGAGCTGCGGAAGAAAGGCTTCAGCGTCCGTCAGGTCGTGCTTCCGCTGCAGGCGGACTCCATCGTGCGCGACTCGGTGCTGCGCCTCATTGATCCCGCGAGCATCGCCATCGTAGCCACCGCGGTACGGGTGACCTCCGGCAAGGGAACGATCTCGCTCCCCGTTGCCGCTGAATCGGCGATTGGGCTGATCGCCGCACGTCAGCGTACGCTCCTCGTCTCGTTTGGATCGCCCTACCTGATCTCGCAGCTTCCCGCGATCGGGAGCTATATGCTGGCGTGGGTTGCCACCACCGCGAGCGAAACGTCGGTGGCCAACGCCCTCACCGGAACAGCGATCACCGGTCGCTCGCCCATCCTGATCCCGCCTGGCTGGCCGATCGGGACCGGTCTTCAGAAGGCCGCGAAGTAGCCTGCCGATGATCAATTGCGCGCCGGCTGGATGGGTCGCGTCTGGCGTAGTCCTCGCAAGCATCAGTTGCGCACCGGGCCACGCGCCGCGGGTCGAGCCGCTGAGAGTGAGCGCCTCGATGTCGATGCTCCTCGAGCCTGCGGCCCGCGTTCTCGACTCCGCCATTGCGGCCGGTGCGGCACCCGGTGCGGTGCTGGAGGTCTCGTATCGCGGTCAGCATTTCGTCCACGCGATCGGCCAGCTGGCCGTGGACGATGCTCGCCCGCCGGACGGACGCACGCTGTACGACATGGCGTCGCTTACCAAGGTGATTGTACTGACCACCGTCGCCATGATGGCGGTCGCAGAACAGCGCCTCGCACTGGACTCGACGGTGGTCCACTATCTCCCGGAGTTCGCGCGGGGAAAAGGCGACAAGCGGGCGGTAACGGTGCGCGACCTGCTCCTGCACGACAGCGGATTGCCCCCCGATCCCGTGCCGCCCTTGTGGCTGCATCCGGGCACCCGCCAGGCCGCCATCGAGGCCGCCCTCGCCGCAAGCCTCGATACGGTACCGGGCGCCCGGATGGTCTACTCCGACCTCAGCGCGATCACACTGGCCAGCATCATCGAAAAACTCTACCATCGCCGCCTCGATCAGTTGTTTGCCGAGCGCGTTGCCCGTCCGCTGGGACTGAAGCGGATGCGATTCGTGCCGCCGGCAGGATGGCGCGACGAGATCGCGCCCACCGAAGTGCAACTGCTGCCCAAGCGAAGCAAGGGCGCACTGCGCGGTATCGTGCACGACGAAAATGCCTGGCGCCTTGGCGGCGTATCAGGTCACGCAGGACTCTTCAGCGATGCGGACGACCTGCTGCGTTTCGGCGAATGGGCGCTCGCAGGTACGATCGGTACCAGGACGACGGCCGCCCGTCAGCCGCCGGCAGAATTTGCCACCTGGACCATCGACCAGAATCAACCTTCCGGCTCGTCGCGCGCAATCGGCTGGGACACACCGTCGGGGAGCTCGTCGTCGGCCGGACGCTTCTTCTCCTCGCGGAGCTTTGGTCACACGGGATTTACCGGCACGTCGATCTGGATCGATCCGACCCGCGAGGTCGTGGTCGTCCTGCTGACGAACCGGGTCAATCCGACGCGGAACACCCCGAAGTTCGGTAACATCCGGGGCGTCGTCGCCGACGCGGTGATGCAAAGCCTCTTCCCGGGAATCGCGCCGCGGGATACGAGTTCGCACGGCCCCTGATTGGGGTCCGGTGAGGCTCGCAGCGCGCATCGGGAACTGATATGGCTGCGGGGGCGTTCTTTCGAGATTGGCGGGAAGCGAGGGTCCGGCATTTGACCGCGCGGCGCGCTCCCGCCTAATTTCCATGGTCCCGCAGGAGGAGTATCCCATGTCCGACACAACCGTGCAGGCGCTTCCGGAAGGGTTCGTCCTCACGCTGACAGACCAGGCCGTCATCGAAGTCCGCAAGTTCATCGCCGCCGAGAACGTTCCGGCCGAGAGCGGCGGACTCCGCGTGTCGGTGTTGCCAGGCGGGTGTTCAGGGTTCAAGTACTCGCTCAACATCGAAGACCACGCCGGTGAAGACGACATGACGTCGGAGATCAACGGCATCCGCGTCTTCATCGACGCCTTTTCTGCCCAGTATCTGTCCGGGGTCACCATCGACTACGTCTCGGCGATGCAGGGCAGCGGGTTCACGTTCAACAATCCAGCGGCAACCGGTGGTTGCGGCTGTGGCAGCAGCTTCAACGCCTAGCCAGGTCAGGGATTTCCGCGACCACACGAGGGCCTCCGATCCGGAGGCCCTTTCTGCTGCCCGCTGGCCTCACGGCGATCGCCGATGCAGCTTTGACAGGCATCGATCGCCACGAACCAACCGTCGCCGCCACCGGACCCCACAACCCATGCTCTGCGCCTGACAGCATCCTTGTCGCCCATCGATCTCGCGGTCATCGTCGTCTATTTCGCCGCGACCCTCGGCGTCGGATTCTGGATGTCCCGCGGACAGCGCTCGGCATCCGACTATTTCCTGGGCGCGCGCAACCTGCCTGCGTGGAGCGTGATGCTCTCGATCGTCGCCACCGAGACCTCAGCACTGACGGTCATTTCGGTCCCTGGCATCGGCGCCCGTGGCGACCTCACCTTCCTGCAACTGCCAATCGGGTACCTCTTCGGCCGCATCGGCGTCGCGCTCTGGCTGCTGCCCGGCTACTTCCGCGGCGAACAGGAAACGGCGTACGCGAGGCTGGAAACCCGGTTTGGTGCGCCGACCCGGCGAATGCTTTCGCTGGTATTCCTGGTCACGCGCTTTCTCGGCGACGGCGTGCGTGTCTTTGCCGGCGCCATTCCGCTGGCGATCCTTACCGGCTGGCCGGTTCCGACCGCGATCCTCGTCCTCGGCACCATCACGCTCTTCTACACCTGGATCGGCGGCATCAAGGCGGTGATCTGGGCAGACGTGATCCAGCTCTTCGTCTACGTCGCCGGCGGGATTGCCTCGCTGGCCATCGCGATCCGCCTGGCCGGCGGTACCGGGCACGCGTGGGATCTTGCGCACGCTGCCGGCAAGCTTCACCTCTTCGATTTTCACCTCTCGCTGACAGCGCCCTACACCTTTCTGGGCGGACTGATCGGCGGCGCGCTGTTGTCGGCGGCATCGCACGGCACCGATCAGCTCATCGTGCAGCGATTGCTGGCGACGCGATCGCTGCGTGACGCCCGCGTGGCCATCGTGGGGTCGGGCGTGCTGGTGATCCTGCAGTTCCTGCTCTTCCTGCTGGTCGGCGTGGCGTTGTGGGCGTCGAACAACGCGCCGGTTGGCATGGCGCCCGATCGACTGTTCGGCGAGTTCGTGCTGCACCACCTCCCGGTGGGGTTGTCGGGTCTGGTGATCGCCGGGATCCTCGCCGCCGCGATGAGCTCCCACTCGTCGGCGATCAGCGCCCTCGCGTCGTCGCTCACCTACGATCAGTATGCCTCATGGACCGGTGAACGTGATCCGGCCAGGCTGTTGCGCGTGGGGAGGATCGTCTCGTTCGGCTGGGGCACCGCACTCATGGTGGTGGCCATCGGCTTCAACAGCTGGGCGAGTGGCACCAACACGCCCGTGGTCGTGCTGGCACTTTCGATCGCGTCGGTCACCTATGGCGCGCTGCTCGGCGCCTACATCCTCAGCGGCGCGGGACCGGCGATTCGCGGCGTCGACGTCATCACCGGTACATCACTCGCGATGGTGGTGATGCTGGTGACGATCTTCGCGGCGCGACTGGCCAACGCCGGACTCTCCTTCCTGGCGCCGCTCGGACGCCTCGCCTTTCCGTGGTATGTGCCGATGGGCCTGCTGCTGACGCTGGCAGCCGCTGCGGTGTCGAGTCGGCTGCATCAGCGAACGGAGACAGCATGATCACCGTCGGCGCCGATGTCGGCGGTTCATCGCTCCGCGTCGTCGTGTTCGATGACGACGTCGAGAAGGGCCGCGCAGCAAGCGCCGGGTCGCCGATGCGCGCCGGCGAGGGTGAGCGGATCGCTCACGCCGTGGCCGAGCTGGCAAGACCGCTGCTGCTGCGCGGCAAGGCGGTGCGCGCCGATGCCGTCGTTGTTGGCGCCTCCGGTGCCGGGCGCGAGGCCGAACGACGCGAGCTGCAGTCGGCGCTGGAGCGCCAGCGGATCGCGTGGCGCGTACTGGTCACCACCGATGGTGAGCTCGCGCGCGCCGCGGCGTTCGAGGGCCGCCCGGGCGTGCTGCTCGTGGCCGGAACCGGAAGTGTTGCGGTCACCAGGGACGCGGCCGGAGAAACCCGACGGGTGGGCGGGCTCGGTTGGCGGATGGGGGACCACGGCTCGGGCTACTGGATCGGCGCGCGCGGACTGGAAGCAGTGGGTGCCATGCATGACGGCGTCGGGATGGTCACCCATCTCGCCGAAGCGCTCTGCACCGCAGCGCGCGTCGCGGGAATCGCGGGACTGGTGCAATGGTCGACCACCGCGACCCCGACGCAGGTGGCCGCGCTCTGCCCCGCGGTCCTGGCGTGCGCCGACCGCGGCGATACTGTGGCGGTACGAGTCCGCGACGACGCCGTCGACGCGCTGGTGCAGCTGGCGATCGCGGCAGGCGGGAAATCGCTGCCGATTGCGTTCTCGGGAGCGCTGGTCGCGCCCGGCGGCCCGTTGCACCTGCAGGTCGCCCGAACGCTCGAACTTCAGTACGGGGCGACCGTGGTGCTCCGGCCGATCGACCCCTGCCGCGGTGCACCGGTACTGGCCCGCACTCTCCGATCGCCTTGACCCGCAGGCAGGGTGTAATCGCGGCGTAAGGTCGTCACGGTAACGTTGGTGCGAACGGTGCGCTTCGCGTGCCGGACCCACCCCAACGATCTGGAGCAGATGATGATCCGCGCGCGCACCGCCCTGCTGAGCCTTGCCTTCGCCGTCGGCCTTCCGCTGACTGCAATCGCCCAGGCGCCCACCAAGATGTCAACTCCGAAGCCAAAGAAGGAAACGCAGGCACAGCTGCAGAAGGAGGCCACGATCTCCCTCGACGCTGCCACCGCCACGGCGATGAAGGAGGTTCCCCACGGCAAGTTGTCAGCCCACGAACTCGAACGCGAAAAAGGCAAGCTGATCTATTCCTTGGAGTTCAAGGTGCCCGGCAAGTCGGGGATCGACGAGGTCAACATCGACGCCATGACCGGACTGCTCGTCGACAAGGCGCATGAGTCGCCCGCTGCGGAGAAGAAGGAAGGCGCGATGCACAAGCCGGCGAAGCCCTGACCCCGCCACCGGGCCGCCGCACCAGCCGGTCTGTCACCTTCGCGTAAGGCTCGGTACCGTATTGTGAGAGCTGGCGTTCGAGCTTTCCCACCCGGTACCGAGGTTGGCATGCACCGCACTTTCGCACCACTTCAGATTGCCACGGCCGCAGTGCTGCTTGCATTGCCGGCCGTCGCGCGCGCCCAGACGTTCACGGTCCAGCGGTTCGACATCGGCGGCGTCGGCGGCACCGACTACCTGCTGGCAGAGCCAGGGACGGGGCGCGTCTTTGTCTCGCGCTCGTCGCACGTGATGGTCATCGATGGGTCGACCGGCAAGGTGCTCGGCGACATTCCCGACACGCCGCGCACGCACGGCATTGCGCTGAGCGAAAAGTCGCAGCACGGCTTCACCACCAATGGCGGCGACTCGACCGTTACGATGTTCGACCTGAAGACGCTGGCCGTGATCAAGAAGATTCCGGTGCACAACGGCGGTCTCGACGGCATCATGTATGACGATTACATGGACCGGATCATTCTCACCAATCACAGCCGGCCAATCGGCTCGGTGACGGTGATCGACGCATCGAGCGGAACGGTGGTGGGTTCTGTCGATCTCGACGACAGCGGCCCCGAAGGCGCCGCCAGCGACGGCAAGGGCAGGATCTTCATCAACCTTGAAGGGAAGAACGCCATCCAGGTGATCGACTTGAAGACGATGAAGTCGATCGCAACGTGGCCGATCGCGGCGTGCGACGGTCCGACCGGCATCGCGATGGATCGCAAGACCAACCGGCTCTTCTCAGGATGCGGCAAGACGTCGGTCGTGACCGATGCCGCGTCCGGAAAGATCGTTGCCACCATCACCAACGGCGACGGCGTTGATGCCCTGGGGTTCGACGCGGGCGAACACTTGATCTACATCCCGGCGGGCCGCGACGGCACGGTGACGGTCGTGCGCGAAGAATCTGCGGATCGGTACACGGTGGTGGCGACAGTGCCGACGATGCGGGGCGTAAAGACCGTCGCGGTCGATGCGGTGCGCCACATGGCGTACGGCTTCACGCCCGAATACGGTCCGGCGCCAGCGCCCGCACCGGGAACTCCAGCGCCGACGGGCCGTGGGCGTGGCCCGCAGGGTCCGATGATTGGAGCGTGGTTTTTCGCCATCAGCCACTAGCTGCGGGCGAGAGACCAAAGGCGAAAGGCGAGAGGGAAAGGCATTCCTCTCGCCTTCCGCCTTTCGCCTCTCAACTTTCTCTATACTCCCTTCCCCGCACTGCCAGCAGCAACGTCGGCACGATGTACAGCGTGATCGGCGTGGACAGCGCGAGGCCGCCGATGACAGCCAGCGCAAGCGGTCGCTGCAATTCGCTGCCGGCACCGAGACCCAGGGCGAGCGGGAGCAGGCCGAACAGCGTGCAGAGCGTCGTCATCAGGATCGGGCGCAACCGGATCCGGCCTGCCTGGCGCAGCGCCACCTCCAGCGTCAGCCCCCCTTCTCGCATCCGGTGATGAGTGAAGTCGAGGAGAATGATTCCGTTCTTGACGATCAGGCCCACCAGCAGGATCAGCCCCATGAAACTCGAGACGTTCAGCACGGTGCCGGTAATCAACAACAGCGACAGTGCGCCAACGAACGACAGCGGTGCTGCAAGCAGTACGATCAGCGGCTCGACGAAGGACCGAAACTGCACGACCATCACCGTGATCACGCTGAGCGACGCCAGCGCGAGCACCGCGAGAAGCGCGCGGAACGCTGCCTGCTGACTGGCATATTGTCCGGCAACTTCCATCCGGATTCCGGCGGGCGGTGGTGTTGACGCGAGCACCGGCTTCACATCCTTCATGACCGCGCCAAGCGACCGGCCACTGATGTCGGCGGTCAGGTCGATCATCTGCTGCTGATTTTCCCGCAACAGCTCGGACCGGGTCGATATTGGCTCGAACGATGCGAAGGTGCCCAGCGGTGCCCGCGAACGACCCGCCGCAGCAATGATCGGAAGCTGGGCCAGCTGGAGCGGGTCGAACCGCACCGAGTCAGGAGCCCGGACGCGGATGCCGACTGATCGATCCTCCAGGCGCATGGTACCGGCGTCGACGCCCATCAGGCTGCCGCTCACCTGATCCGTGAGCTGCTGGACCGTCAGGCCGGCACGATTGGTTCTGGCGGCGTCGACCGTCATTGCCAGCTCCGCCGTCGGCTCCGCGACCCCATCGTAGAGATCCTCGATGCCATTCACCTTGGCCAGCGGACTGCCGAGGCGGTGGCCATACGCTTCCAGCTGGGCGAGGTCCGGCCCAAAAATTCTGATCTCGACCGGACGTGCGGCGCCGGCAAGGTCGTTGATTACATCCGACAGAATCTGGACGAACTCCACGCGTAGACGCGGCACTGCGCGGGCGACCCGGCTCCGGACCTCATCTATCACTTCATCGCTGGAGCGCGACCGGCCGGACGCTGGGACCAGCCGAACAACCATGTCCCCACGGTTCTGCTCGGTCGCGAAGAGGCCAAGCTCGGCGCCGGTGCGACGCGACGTGCCGGCGACCTCCGGGGTCTCGGCGAGGATCTTCTCCACGATGTGGAGCTGGCGGTCGGTCTCCGCGAGCGCCGTCCCGCCCGGACTCCAGTAGTCGAGCACGAAGGCACCCTCGTCCATCTCGGGCAGAAACCCGGTCCCGACGAAGCGGTACGCGAGTCCGCCGGCGATGACGAGCGCGAGCGCCGCAACCACGGCCCACCAGGGATGGCGAAGCACCGTGGTGAGCGAGCGTTCGTACGCTGCGCCAAGCGATTCGATTCCCCGGCCGATCCGCGCGAGAAGGCCGTTCCCCGGGCTGATCGAGTCGGCAGTGGCAGGGGAAAGAAACTGTGCGCTCAACAGCGGGATCAGGGTCAGCGCCAGCCCGAGTGACACCAGCACGGCGATCGTCAGCGTGATCGACAGCGTCTTGAAGAACTGTCCCTCGACGCCTGTCAGCAGTCCCAGCGGAAGAAAGACCACCACCGTGGTGATGGTGGATGTCGTGACCGGCCAGATCAGTTCCTGCACCGCCTCCTGCACCGCGGCGTTGCGGTCGGCGTTGAGCTGCACGTGGCGAACGATGTTCTCCGTGATGACCACCGCGTCGTCGATCACCAGCCCGATGGCGATCGCCATCGCCCCGAGCGTCATCAGGTTGAACGTCTGGCCAGCGAGCGCCATGACGAAGACGGTGATCGCCAGCGTCAGCGGAATCGATGAGGCGCTGATGGCGGTAATACGGGCGTGACGAAGAAAGAGCAGCAGCACCACGACGGCCAGCGCAGCACCGACCAGCATGGCATCACGAACAGAGCTCACGGCTTCACGCACCAGCGATGCCTGATCGTACAGTGGCTTGAGATGCACGCCGGCAGGGAGCGTGGCGGCCAGTGACCTGGCGATTCCGGCGATGCTGTCGGCGATCTGCAGCGTGTTGCCGCCCACCTGGCGGGAAATATTCAGCGCGGCAGCAGGCCGGCCGTCGCCGGAGATGATCCGCACATGGTCTTCGGTCCCGGGAATCACCGCGGCGAGATCACGCACGCGCAGGCCATTGCCAACGACGACGTCGGCCACATCGTCAGGAGAATGCGCCTCGTTGGTGGACACGACCAGAAACTGCTGGTAGGTCGACGGGATCCGGCCGACGGCCGCAACGTCGGTGGCACCCCGTATCGCCGCGGCAAGATCGGCGTACGTCATCCCGGCGGCCGCCATCCGGGCCGGATCGGCCACGACCTCGATCTCCCGCACATCGTTGCCCTGCACATCGACCCGGGCGACGCCCGGCACGCGTGAGATCAGCGGGCGGATCTGATAGCGCGCGATATCGTAGAGTGCGGCTGGATCGCCACCCTCGAGGTTGTACGAAAGGATCGGAAAGAGCGACGGCGTCAGGCGTTCAACCTGAAGGTCGAGGCCGGCCGGGAGCTGTCCCTGTACCTGATTGACCCGCGCCTGCACCTGCTGCAACGCGACGACCATGTCGGTCCCGGACGCGAACGTGACGTTGACTTCACTGCCGCCGCGAATCGAGCGGGACGTCACACGTATGACGCCGGGTACGACGCTGACCGCTTCCTCCAGCGGCCGCGAGACGCTGAACAGCACCTGCCGTGCACCGAGCGCACTCCCCTGCGCCACCACGGTAATCCGCGAGAACTTGAGTTCAGGGTAGATCGCCGATGGAAGCCTGGTCGCGGCCCAGATTCCGGCGAGGCTCAGCAGGGTCACCAGGAGATAGATCACGCGACGTTGCGCGTTGAGCAGCGCGAATAGCGAGCGGCCGGACGGAGGCTGCCCGTTCATCGAGGCGATGTCGAATCCGGATGGGTACGCGCCGCGACCGGCGCCACGATCCTGCTGCCGTCTTCGACGCCGAATGCGCCTTCCGTCACCACCCGCTCACCAGCCGTCAACCCCTTCACGATCTCGGCGACGCGATCGGTCCGGCCGCCGATGCTGACGGCACGCGCATGCACGACGGCGGACGAATCCACGACGAAGACCTTGAAGCCGTCGCCTTCGGGGACGAGTGCG
Source organism: Gemmatimonadota bacterium (assembly GCA_041690795.1). Lineage (GTDB taxonomy): Bacteria > Gemmatimonadota > Gemmatimonadetes > Gemmatimonadales > GWC2-71-9 > Palsa-1233. The sequence goes on from JBEPVV010000004.1 coordinate 11,381, forward strand.
GCCAACGGAACGGTCACCGCGCGAAGGTGAACCGACATCGCGATTTCGCCGAAGAGCGTTTCGCCGATGCGCAGCGCACGTTGGGATGTCGTAACGCGCACTCGTACCTCGACCGTGCGTGATGCAGAGTCGACGACACCGGCGATGTCAGCGACCTCGCCTGCTCCCAGCGAATCGGTTGCGCGCTGGCTCGCGCGCAGCGACACCCGGTTGCCGACCCTGATCCGCGCCGCGGCCGCCGGTTGCACCGAAAGCATCACGTCGAGCGCCGATGGATCGGCGATTTCGACCAGTGTCTGCGCCGGGTCAGCCGACGCGCCAAGGGTCGCGTCCATCCGGGTCACGACACCGTCAATGGGCGAGCGCATGATGGCGAGATCCGCGACGCGTTGCGCGGCGATCTCGTCCGCCTTCGCCTTGGCCAGGTCAGCCTCGGCCTGCTCGAGGTCCTTCCGGGCGGCCACGCCCTGCTGCACCAGTCGCTGGGCGCGGTCACGGGCAAGTTGCGCCGCCGTCACAGCCGCCGACGCGCCCTGGGCTGAGGCGATGAACGCCGCGCGCTCAAATTCGATCAGCGGTTGATTCCGGGTCACCCGCTGCCCGGCAGAAACGAGAACTCTGGCGATGCGCGCTGGGGCCGGCGCGCTGAGCCTGGCGAAGTGACCGGGGCGCGCCTCGACACTTGCTATCGCACCGATGATCTCGGTGAATGGTTCGACCGTCACGCCGGCCGTCTCCGCCGTCACCACAGCCTGCGCGCTGTCAGGTCCGCCGGCGTCCGCGGCCTTCCGCCCGCATGCCAGAACCGCGAGCAAGCCGACGGCAGCTGACCGTCGTAACGATTGGCGAATGGTGGCTGCTGCGATCATGGCGAACTCGCTGATGTGGTCGTCAGTGCCAGCACCCTGAGCGTAGCCGTCGCGATCGCCGCAGTGGCCACGTCGTCGATGTACTGCGTAAGGATGTCGCGCGCCGTGCGTTGCGCCTCGAGCACACTCGTGAGAGGCGCCGCGCCTTCGCGATACGCGACGAGCGACATGCCGGCAACGCGATTGGCGCTCGCGATCAGGGCCGTGTCACGGCCGAGTCGGGCGACTGCTGCTGCGCGCGCCGCCGCCAGCCGGGCCAGATCGGTGCGCACGGAAATGCGCGCGAATGCCAGCGTTGCCGCGGCCCGCTGACGCTCCGCGCGAGCCTCGGCGATCGGCCCCTGGTTGTGATTGAGCAGCGGGATGGGAATGGTTATCCCCACGGTGGGAAGCACACCGCGCTCCGCACCCGTGGGATCCCCGGTTTCGAATCCGAACATCAGTCCGGGAAATCCGAACCGGCTCCGGGTCTGCAGTCGAAGTACGAAATCAGCGGATCGCAGGGCGAGCGTTGCGCTGGCGATTGCCAGGCTCGAATCGTTGCTATTCGCTCCCGGCGGCTCGGTCCACACCAGCGAATCGAGCTGTTCAGCGAGCGGCAGGTCAGGCGGAAGGCCTGTCATCCCGTGCAGCGCGAGTGCCGTAGCACCCAGTGCCGCGGAGTCAGCGGCCGCGGCGTTGGCGGCCTGACCCGCACTGATCGTCGCGAGTTCGACGTCGAGGTCGCTGGCATCGCCCGCGTCACGCCGGATCACGGCGATGCGGCGAATACTGTCCGCCGCGAGTGCTGTACGCGCTGACAACTCGCGGCGAGCCGTCGCGGCGACGGCACGCGTGTAGGTGGTATCCACGTCGAGCACCATGGTGGCGCTGTCGAGCACGAAACGGTAGCGGGCGGCCAGCTGGGTTGCGGCAGCCGCACCCAGCCGCGTGTTGCGGAGCCAGAGCGCGTCGAGGGGAAGCTCGGCAGTGACGTGATAGTTGGGCACGGATCTGGTGTAGCTGGCGGATAGCAACGGGTTGCTCCACGCGCCAGCGGTGAGCGCCTGGGCGGCGGCGACCAGCGTGTCGGCCGCCGCCACGGCGATTCGCGGACCGGTCATGAGCGCGGCCCGCACGGCGGCCTGCCGGGTCATCGCGACGGGCTGCTGGGCAATGACCGCGCCGCATGGCGCCAGTGACAGCAGTGCGCTGATCCAGAAATTCGGTCGCATGGCCCCGGGGGAAGTGCGGACGTGAGCGCCCAGCTTAGCGTTGGTCACCTGTCTCCTCGATTACACCGCCGCAGGTATCGCGGGCAGGCGCACTGTTGCCGTAGTGCCTCCGGGCGCCGACGTCACGACCACCTGCCCGCGATGTTGCGTCGCAACCCACTGGGCGATCGAAAGGCCCAGTCCAGAACCACTCGCCGTACCAGGCTCGCCCTGCTCGCGGCTACGCGCCGGGTCGCCCCGATAGAAGCGCTCGAAGATGTGAGGCAGCTGTTCCGCAGAAATGCCGGGACCTCGATCGGATACGACGACAACCGCCTCGCCGTGCTCAACGGCAACGGTGACGGTGACGACGCTGGCCGGCGGCGAAAACTTGATGGCGTTGTCCAGGAGAATCATCACCAGCTGCCGCAGCAGTCCGGCGTCACCAAGGACTGGCGCCTCTTCGCAGCGCGCGAGCGAAAGGGTGATGCCGCGAGAGGCCGCGATGGCTGCTGCTGCGCCGGCCGCATCCATCACGATGTCGTCGAGATACGCCGGCTGGAAGTCGCGGGTCGGCTCCTGCGCATCAGCCCGCGCCAGCGTGAGCAGATCGTCAACGATCCGGCCGAGACGACGCCCCTCCGCCGCGATCTGGTGCAGCACGGAGACATACTCTCGCGGATCGCGCTCTCGCTGCAAGGCAACTTCAGCATGGGCGCGCAACACGGTGATCGGTGTGCGGAGTTCATGAGCGGCGTCCGCCATGAAACGACGCATCTGCGCGATACTGCGTTCGACCGGCGCGGTCGACGTACGAACGAGGATCCAGCCGCCGCCGGCGACGAGCAGCAACGCGGCCAGCGCGGCGCTTCCGAATAGCGCAATCAGAGCAGCATACCGGTCCTCGAGCTCGATGGTGTCGGCCGCCGCTGCCGCGACAAGCGTCCTTCCGCTCGCCAGCGTAAAGCGGATCGCATGCGCCTGAAAAGCATCGTCGCCGACGCGCTGCCTGGCGTCAACCTCGCCCTTCACCCCGGCCAGGCGCATGGCGTTGCGGACCCAGGCGGGCGGCGCGGATGCGGTCTCCGAAGCCCCCGACGCATCGGTCAGGTAGAGCATGCGATCCGGGATATGCAGCTCCTCGACTGCGTCGACGACGCGCCCTGGAGCGCCGGCCTCGACCTCGCGAATGCGTGCAGCCCGTTCAACCTGCCCGGCCGCGGCGTGCAACGAAAGCGTGAGGTCGTTGCCGATCTGGCGGCTGATTGCGACGTAGAGGCCGCCACCGAGCAGGAGCAGCATGGCGGCCAGCGTGATCACGTACCAGGCGATAAGCCGGAACCGCAGACGCCGCAGCAGCGCCGACTCAGCGGTCATGCTCAGATGCCGAGGCGGTAGCCGGCGCCGCGGAAGGTGTGGATCAGCTTGGGCTCGAATCCTTCATCGATCTTGCGACGCAGTCGCCGGATCAGCACTTCAAGGACGTTGGTGAAGGGATCGTGATTGTCGTCCCAGACGTGTGCCGTGATCAGCGCACGATCGATCACCTGGTCGCGGTGCTGCACGAAGCAGGCGAGGAGCGCGAATTCCTTGGCGGTGAGAGAGATCGGGGTCGTGCCACGGGCAACGCGATGCCGGGCCAGGTCCACCGTCAGATCCGCGATGGTTACCACCTCCGGCTCCAGGCCGGGCCGGCGGCGCGCCAAGGCCCGGACCCGGGCGAGGAGTTCCCGGAATGCGAACGGCTTGATCAGATAGTCATCGGCTCCCGCCTCGAGCCCCGCGACGCGATCATCGACGGTGTCGCGGGCGGTGAGCATCAGGATCGGCGTCGCGATGCCGGCTTCGCGCGCGACGCGGCAGAGCTCGAAGCCGGTGCCCCCCGGAAGCATGACGTCGAGGATGATGACGTCGAACTCATCATCCCGCACGAGAACGCGGCCATCGGCAAAGGTGGCGGCGCCGCGGACCTGATATCCGTGCTCGCGCAGCCCCGACGTGACCACGGCCGCCAGCGCGGCATCATCTTCGACCAGCAGGAGGAGCATGTACGGAAGGTATTACGGAGCCCCGTGATACCGGTACATCACGACATGCTGGTCACCGTCACGGTCATCGACGGCGCCCAGCAGGTAGTCGCGTCCGATGTCGAAGACGCGAAGGGCGAACGGGACGGTCACGGTGCCCAGCTGCCGACCCGAGGACGCCACGACTCGAAAGGACGTCGCCGTTTCGCCGGGGCGCGAGGTCTCGGCCCAGATCCGCCCGGCCGGATCGACGAAGAGCTGGCTGTAGGCGGGCATGAGCGCCGGCTTGGGGAGTTGCCCGATCCGCTGCGCCATCTGGCGACGCATCGTGGTATCGGGGAAGAACTTGAGGAGCATGTCCATTTCGCGCTGGTACTCCGCGTCAGTCGGCACCCGCACCGTGCCGCCGAGCACCAGCGGTTGCCGGGGGGCGCCCGACATCGTGTATCGGGCCACGAGCATGGAGTCCGACGAACCGAAATAGAAGATGCTGCCGTCCATCGCGGCTACACTGAGATGTGGCATGACAGATCTGGTCTCGCCAGCAGGCACTCGGGCGATGGCGCCGGTCGAGTCACCGTCGAAATCAGTGAAGACGACGCGGGTGAACACGGTCTTCGACGGTGCGTCGGCCGCGATGAAGTTGACCTCGGGCACCGGAATGACCGCCAGCGTACTCGACAGCGGCGAGCACGCGGCGCGCCAGGGCGGGACGTGGAACTTCAGTTCGCGAACGAAGTGGCCAGCCGAGTCGAAGACCGACATCCGCTGCAGCATCCGGTCCCAGACGAAGATCGAATCGCGGCCACATTGATGCATCCATCCGATGTCGCGAAACTCGGCGGGGCCTGCCCCGCGTCCGCCTACGCGGCGCAGGGCCGATGTGGCGGGGTCGAGCAATCGGAGGCCCACATCGATCGAGTCGGAGAGGACGATGATGCCGCTGCCGAGACGAAATCCGGCGGTGGCGAGACCGATGGCGGCCTGTCCATCAGGGCGCGTCGTGGCATAGTCGAAGAACGGGATGGAATCGACCTGAAGCTGCGAGCTCATCGCAGGCGCAGGGATGTCCGCCCGCGAACAGCCAGCGACGGCTCCGAGCAGGGCGCACACGAAAACACGGCGGCACGTCCAGATCATGCGGGCGACTCCGATTCCCGCCGCTCGTTCAGTGAATGTCGTCGGTGATGACCGGCTTGCCCGTCCGCAGCACTGAATGCCGGTATCCGTACGCGGCATACAGGACGATGCCGATGATCAACCACACCGCGAAGCGGATCCACGTCTGGAGCGGCAGCCCGAACATCGTGATGATGCACAACACGGCGCCGACGATGCCGACCACGTGGACGAACGGAACTCGAAAGGGGCGGGGACGATCAGGCTCGGTGTGCCGAAGTACCATCACGCCGACACAGACCAGCACGAACGCGAAGAGCGTGCCGATGTTGGTGAGG
>JBEPVV010000005.1:0-15897 GCA_041690795.1 Gemmatimonadota bacterium
GCTTCGCCCAGATCCATCGCAGCTGCTGCAGTCCGCGCCCCGTGACTGGGAGGTCGGACTGGCCGGCGGAGTAGAGCACCAGCAGGCCGAACACGGCCAGCGCGACAACCAGTAGCAGCAGTCTCCGGTCGAGTCGCTTCATGGCTCCGGCGGAGCCGCCGTGGTGACGGAGTCGGCGCTGGTGTGCTGGAGGTCTTCAGTCACGGTGCCGACGTCTGCCTTGATCGACTTGCCGGTGAGGAAGTGCATGATGACACGCACGGGATACTTGGCGACGAGCGCGCCGTGAATGCCCTCCTCGACGGCGATGCCGACCACGATCTTCGGCGCCTGCACTGGCGCGAAGGAAATGAACCAGGCCATGTCCTTCTGGCCGGTGACCTGCGCCGAGCCGGTCTTGCCGGCGATGTTGAACTCCTTCATCCCGACCTCGCGCGAAAGATCGGCGGTGGCCGTACCACGATTGACAACGTCGACCATCGCCGTGCGCAGGTCATTGAGTTGCGCCGGCGAGAGCCTGAGGTCCTTGGTGACCTTGCTTGGACGTCCCTGGATGATGTGGGGGGTGCGCTTGATGCCGTCGCCGGCAAGCGCGGCGTAGAAGGAGACCATGTTGATGAGCGTCTCCGTGTGCCGGCCCTGCCCGATCGCGAGATTGAGCGTTTCGCCGTTGCTCCAGGTCGACACGCCGTGCGAGTTCACGTAACTCTTGACGCTCGCCATCAACGTACCGCGATACTCGGGACCGAGATCGATGCCCGATCGCTGGCCGAACCCCAACTCGGCGGCGCCAGCCAGAATCGAGTCGGCGCCGAGCACCAGTCCGAGCTGGTAGAAATAGACGTCGCATGACGTGGCAATAGCTTCGCGCAGCGTCTCGAGTCCATGGCCGCGTGGATTCCAGCAGCGCCAGAGCCTGCTGCCGTAGCGAAAGCTGCCATTGCATGGCACGGACATCCGGGTATCCATCGTCAGGCCGCGGCGCAGCGCCATTGCGGCCATGGCAAGCTTGAACGGCGATGCCGGCGGATAGGTCGCCTGGATCACGCGATTGTAGAGCGGTTTGTCGGGATCGGTCCGCAGCGCGTCCCAGGTATCGAGATCGATCTTGCCGATGAAGTCGTTCGGGTCGAACGTCGGAAAGGAGTAGTACGCGAGCACTTCCCCCTGCGGCGTCATGGCCACCAGGGCGCCGCGGCGATTGCCGAGGTCGGCGCGCCACATCGAGTCGACGAAGCGCTGAAGGTCGAGGTCGATCGTCGTCTTCACGGTGCGACCCGGCACCGGTGCGATCGACCCGGCTTGCGCCTCTTCGCGGATCATCCTGCCTTTCGAATCCACATCGACGAAGCGCACTCCCGGTCGCCCGCGCAACAGCGAGTCGTATTCGAGCTCCAGACCCTGCTTTCCGACGATCTCCCCCGATTCAGCGGCAGTGAAGGTGCCGTCGTCGAGTTCCTTCTTGCTGACTTCGCCCACGTATCCGACCATGTGCGCCACAGCGCCGCTATCAGGGTACTCGCGCCGCGGCTCGCGCTGGATGACCAGACCCGGAAGCATGGCGCGGTGTTCCTCGAGCGTTGCGACGAGGTCGTAGCGACCAGACGCGTACACCAGAGCCGGCTGGTACCTCGCCGCCGTCCAGCGACGGACCACGCTCTCGATGTCGACGGTGTCATTGGGAATCAGTGCATCAAGGCGTTGCAACGACGCACGGAGCGAATCCTCGTTGGCCGCAAGAAGCTTGATCGAGTAGCCAGTAACATTGACGGCGATCGTTCGGCCGGTGCGATCGAGGATGTCGCCGCGCGGCGGTTCGAGCGGGATCTGCCTGAGATGGGTGTTCGCCGATTCGGCGCGATAGCGGTCGTGGTCGACCACCTGCGCCTTGAAGAAGGCCGCGCCCAGGATCGCGAATGCCACCACGAAGAGCCAGTCGATCACCGCAGCGCGGCGCGCGACGCGCCAGGAGGCGAACGGGCTCACGTCTCGATCCGGATCGCGAGCCAGTCGCGAAAAACGACCACCACCAACACACCCACAACAGCGGTCGAAAGCGCCTGCAGCGGCGCCCACACCAGCGCCTCGGCCGGCAGGCTTCGCCACGGGGTGGCACTGAGCAGAAGCACGAGGATGTCGCGCACCCATGTGCCGGCGAAGAAGAGCGCGGCATTGACGAGCAGGTTATCAGCGAAGAAGATCGACCGCCCCCACGACGCGCCCCAGCCGACCAGCACGTGCGCCAGGATGTTGGCGCCGAAGCGCGCCGGCGTAAGGGCGTCGAGCGTCAGGCCCACCGCAAAGCCAGTCAGCGCGCCGCCGCCCGGTTGCTCGCGGATCGCGAGCAGCAGCAGCACCAGCATCAGGAAGTCGGGCACGCCGTGCTGGCCGTCGACAATTGAGGGGCGCAGGTAGAACTCGAGCAGCAGCAGGAGCCCGAGGACGAAGGCCACCCGCACACCATCGCTTCGCCGGGTACGGCGCCGCCGGTCGCCCATGCGCAGTGCCATCAGTGCACCACGCCGGCAGCGGGTGTCGCGGCCGGAAGCGCTGGGGCGGGCGGCGGCAGCGGCAGACGCGAGGGAGCTGGGAAGACTGAATCGCGCGGCGAGATGAGGATGATCACGTGGCTCGCAGCACCGGGGCTCGCGAACGGGATGACGCGGTAGATGCCGCCGTAGCCATTGACCTCAGGCGCCATCGAAACGATACGCCCGACCGGAATGCCGCGTGGGAAGGTGCCACCTGCCCCGGCGGTGAGTACGCTAGTGCCGCGCGGCAGGGAATCGCGCAGTGCCACGCCGGTCAGTTCGAGTGTCGGTCCCGACGCGTTGAGCCCGGGCGCGGGGTGAATGAATCCACTCACCCGGCCGTCGGCCGTCATGGCCGATGCAGCAAAATCCGGGTTGGCCCAGGTCAGCGCCGAACTGGAATGCGGCCCGGTGCTGACGATGTAGCCGATCAGTCCTTCGGCGGTGACAACGGGGTCGAAGTTGCGGACGCCGCTCGCCGATCCGGCATCGAGAAGCAGCATGCGGGCATCAGTCACCGTCGGCCGGTGCAGCACTTCGGCGGAGACACTCGCCGTCGTCAGCCGGGCGCGCACCCCGACGAGGCCGCGAAGGTTGTCGTTTTCGCGGCGCAGCGCATCCTGCTGCTGCACCAGCACGGCGAGGGAATCGCGGCTGCGTTCGACCGAATGGAGCGAGAAGCGGGAGGTCCGGTCCTGATTGGCCCTCGCCTGGATGGCGACGACGGGGCGAAGTACGGTCTGGCGGAGCGCGGCGGCGATGCTGAACGACCAACTGCGCGGCAGGGCGAGGGCGAGCAACGCGAGGGCGATGCATCCCGTGAAGAGGAAGAAATCGGTGCGAGCCGCATCCTGACCCGGCGACCCCCGCATCGTCAGGTCGTCAGCACGCTGCGGTACTTCTCGAAATCGTCGAGAATCCGTCCGGTCCCGCGCACCACGCACGTGAGTGGATCGTCGTCCACGTGAATCGGCAGTCCGGTTTCGTGGGAGAGCAGCTGATCCAGCCCGCGAATCAGGGCGCCGCCGCCCGTCATCACGATGCCACGATCGACAATGTCGGAGGCGAGCTCCGGCGGCGTGATCTCGAGCGCGCGGCGTACCGCATCGACGATCGCGGCGATGGGCTCCTGCACCGCCTCGCGGATCTCGACCGAATGCACGCGCACGGTCTTCGGAATTCCCGACACCAGGTCTCGGCCCTTCACTTCCATCTCCCGCTCTTCCGGCGAGGCATACGCCGAGCCGATGCGGATCTTGATCTGCTCGGCCGTCGGCTCCCCAACCAGCAGGTTGTAGTTCTTGCGCATGAAAAGGACGATCGCCTGGTCGAGCTCGTCGCCACCAATGCGGATCGACGTGTCGGACACGATGCCCGAGAGCGCGATGACAGCGATTTCCGTCGTGCCACCACCGATATCAATCACCATGTTCCCGGTCGGCGTCTCAACCGGAAGACCGACACCGATTGCGGCGGCCATCGGCTCGGCCACCATCAGTACCTGTTTGGCACCTGCGGTTTCGGCCGAATCGCGCACGGCACGACGCTCGACTTCGGTAATCCCGGACGGCACGGCGACGATCACCTTCGGCTTTACGCGGAAGAAATGCTTGTCGATGATCGTCTTGAGGAAATAGCGCAGCATCTTCTCGGTCACGTCGAAGTCGGCGATGACGCCATCCTTCAGCGGACGCACCGCGGTGATGTTCTCGGGAGTGCGGCCGAGCATCCGTTTCGCTTCGAGACCGATTCCCTTGATGCGGCCGGTCGATTTTTCAATCGCAACTACGGACGGCTCGTTGAGGACGATGCCCTCGCCCTTCACGTAGATGAGTGTGTTCGCCGTGCCGAGATCGACGGCGATCTCGTTGGCGGGAAGAAATGATCCGAATTTGAAGAGATTCACGCGAGTGGCCGTTCTCCGAGTCGACCGTGGCAAGCTAAGACGCGAAGCGAAGGGCAGCAAGGCAACGCATTGTGGGACTGGGGGTTGCCGTCGACGTGAGCAGCTGCTCACATGTTCGAACGGCCTGGCGGTACGAGCCGACTGATGCCCGGCCGCCCCGGGGTCTCGCGGGCGGTGAGCAGCGCCCCCGATCGGGACGGTCTCCCGGCCGTGCCGCCGCGGTGACCGGCGCCGGCGCCGAATGTAGATTGTGCGCTCCCACGCCATCAGGAACCCTCGTCCATGAACGCAGTCGCGCGCCTTCCCCGGCCCGGGGTAATCGCCTCCATGGTGCTTGCCACGGCATTGCTGGTCCACCTCCGACCGCTCGCTGCCCAACAGATGGCGACGGAGACGCGAGACCCTCGCCAGGAACAGGACGTCGAGTTCTCCAAACGGTACCAGGAATGGACGGGCGAGACGCACTTCGGCAGCCCGCTCGTCGATCACCTGCCGGTAGTGCATGGCGTGCCGTCGCCGCGCGACGTGCTCGGCTACGACATCGGGGCGCCACGAAAGCTCACCTACTACGCCGACATGCTGCGCTACTACCGTGCGCTCGCGAAGGCCACGCCACGGGTGCGGGTCGAGACGATTGGTCGATCGGACGAAGGCCGCGAACTGGTGGTGGTATGGGTGTCGTCGGACGAGAACATGCGCCGGCTCGACGGCAATCGCCACAACCTCGCGCGACTCGCGGACCCGCGAGGCCTCACGCCGGAGCAGGTGCGCGAGCTGATTGCAACGACCCGTCCGGACTACCATCTCCTCGGCGGCCTGCACAGCGGCGAGACCGGACCGTCCGAGATGCTGATGGAACTGGTCTACCGGATTGCGACCGAGACCTCGCCGTTGATCACCCAGATCCGCAACAACGTGTACCTGTCCGTCACGCCCGTGGCCGACGCCGATGGCCGCGATCGCAACGTCGACTGGTTCTACCACGGGCTCGACCCCGCGCCGAAGGCCTTGACGGCGGCCGTTGCGCCCGGTGACTCTGCCAAGGGAAAGCACGTCACGGTTGCTGCCGACAGCGCGGCGCCGGCGACAGGCGCGGCACCGGGCGGCGGTCGCGCTGGACTGGGGATCGGCTCGCTCCCCTACTGGGGCAAGTACGTGTACCACGACAACAATCGCGATATCAACCTCTCGCTGAGGCAAATCCGCAGTCTCGCCGACTGGTACTACACCGCGCATCCGCCGATCATGCACGACCTGCACGAATCGCTGACGCTGATGTACACCTACAGCGGCGGTCCGCCGCAGAATCCCAACCTCGATCCCCTGCTCTTCGCCGAACTGCCCTGGTTCTCGAATTTCGAGCTGGCACAGATGACCAAGTGGGGGATGCCGGGCGTGTACGATCATGCCTTCATGGACGGGTGGTCGCCCGGCTATCTCGGCTCGATCGCCTACAACCACAACGGCATGATGAAGATGTACGAGACCCAGACGGGTCGCGATCCGGACACGGCTTCGGCGAAGCCGCCTGCCCCCGCTTCGGCAACGAAAGACTCGACCGCCAAACGGGCCGCGGGTGACTCGACCGCAAAGCCGGCGAGAGACTCGACTTCCCGGGCGTCGAGCGACTCGATTCCCCGCCCCGGATCTCGCCCAGCTCCGGCGCCTCGCACGCCGCCGCCTGGCGGGGCCGGGTTGATTCCCAGCGGCGTGGGCGGCGAGCAGCCACGCGAGTGGTACCGCGGCTTGCCAGTGCCGGCAGACGCGGTCGCGCACTTCACGCGACGCGACAACACCAACTACATGGAGACGGGCGTTCTTTCGGCGCTCCAGCTCGCGTCGATGTTTCCCAACGTCGTGGTCGAGAATTTCTACATCAAGACGCGCAACGCCATCGAGGACGGGCGCACGAAGCCGCCATTCGGCTTCGTCATTCCCGTGCAACGCGACATGACGCGTGCCGCAGAACTCGTCAACACGTTGCGCATCCAGGGGATCGAGGTTGGCGTCGCCACGTCGTCGTTCAAGATCGGCGACTCGACCTATCGCGCCGGGTCGTACGTCATCAAGCGCGACCAGCCGTACGGCCGCCTCGCCAAGAACCTGCTCGAAAAGCAGGTCTTTCCCGACGCCCGGCTGAGCACCTACGACGACAGCGGCTGGTCCATGGGGCTCGCGATGCTGGTCGACGTCGACGCCATCGCGGACTCATCGATCCGCAAAGTCGCGACGACGCCAGTGACTCGGGTGGTACTTGCCGGTACGACCGCCGGCACCACAGGGTCGACGATGGCGGTCGCGCACTACGGTTCCATCAACATGATCACCTTCCGGTACCGGTTGAAGGACGTGCCGATGCGGATCGCGGAGAAGGAGTTCACCCAGGACAGCGTGCGATATCCGGCCGGGTCGTTCATCATTACCGATACGACGGCGTTCACCATCGCGCGCCAGGCGGTTCGCGACCTCGGGCTTACTGCTGCGATGATGACGGCACCGCCGTCGGTTGCCAGTCACGATGCCAACGTGCCGCGCGTCGCGATCTATTCCCAGTGGTCCAACACCCAGGATCTTGGCTGGTACCGGCTGGCATTCGACAAGCTGCAGATCCCCTACGACCTCATCTTCAAGGAACAGATCGCCGGCGTGCCGCTCAAGCAGCGGTACGATGTCGTCCTGATGGCCCAACAGAACATCAGCCGGCAAGCAGTGATGGCGACCAAAGCCGCGCGTGCGCAACCATATCAGAAGAGCGACAAGTACCAGTTTCTCGGCATGTACGGCGAAACTGCCGACATGAGCGGCGGCTTCGGGCAGGCCGGTGTCGACGCGTTTGCGGCCTTCCTCGACCAGGGCGGCACCCTGATCACCGCCGGAACCGCGGCGCGTTTCCCGATCGATTTCGGCTGGGCGCACACGGTCGATACCGATCCGGTGCCCGGCTTGACATCGGAGCGCCCGCTGGTCCAGGCTGAAATCACCAGCTCTGCCCACCCGGTGTTCTATGGCTACGAGCGAAAGGTCCTGCCGATCAAATACGTCGGCGGGCCGACGCTGCGCGTCGGAGTCGCAGATCAGGCGAACGTCCTCGCCCGCTATGTGGGAGGCAATGCGGCGGTCCTGTCCGGCCTGATGGTTGGTGCCGACAGCTTGAAGCTGCGCCCGTTTGCGGTCGACGTGCCGCACGCGTACCAGGGGCATGGCCGTGTCATCCTTTTTGCCAACAATCCGATCTACCGATGGCAGAACCTCGGTGAGTTCAACATGATCTTCAACGCGATCATGAACTGGGACGACCAACCGCAAGCGGAAAGCCCGCCGCGCTGAGTGCGCGACGGGCGTTCCGGTCGATCAGCAGAACATTCTCGCGGAGCGTAGTCCTAGTGACTCGCCTTGGCGAGGTCGCGAACGGCTTGAGCCATCGCCCTGACACGCCATTCATCGGCGGCACCCTTCGCGTCGCGCTCGAGCTGTGACGCGAGCTTGGTGAGTGCGGCACCCCGAGTTGCGCCTGCCATCTTCTCGGCACTGTTGAGCGCGCGGGCGATTTCGCCGGTGCGTGCGGCCTCAAGCCCGCTGTTGCGAACCAGCTGGTCGAGATACGACCGGACCACCGGGAACGCGGCCGGCCACTCGATCTTCGGCTGGCTCTGCGGATTGAACTGCTCCCAGTGGACCAGCTTCGCCGCGTCGATTTCGTTCTGTGACAGCCACTCGCTCGGCGTCAGATCGAAGACGTCGATGCCGCGGGCAATTTCGGACGCATAGATGTGGCCGTTGTACCAATAACCAGCCCAGAAGCCGCCGGTGACGATCGCGGTGGAACTGGAGTCGGGCCGCTCCGGATGATTGGGAATCGGTCCACGATCGAAGTACGCGATCTCGCGCGGATGCATGGCGTCGGTGAAGTCGAAGACGTCGACGCCGCCCTGATACCATCCCTGCACCATGATGTCGCGTCCGGGCACCGGCACCAGCGAGCCGTTGTGCGCCACGCAGTTTTCCTGGTCGGTCTGCGCCGCGGGCATCTTGAAATATGCGCCCTGCGTGAGCTTGCGGTCCTTGAGGGTGAAGATCGCGTCAGCGCCCCAGTCAAGCGGGTCGATGATGCGGCAACGCGGAGCCGTACCGCCGCCCCACTCGTCAGTGAAGAGCAGCTTCGATCCGTCGTTGCTGAACGTCGCCGAATGCCAGAAGGCAAAATTGGAATCGCCGACGAAGTCGATGCGCTTGGGGTTGGCCGGATCGCTCAGGTCAAGCAGCAGCCCGTAACCGCCGCAGGCGCCTGCGCCGAGCCCGATGGCGGGGTAGACAGTGATGTCGTGGCACTGGCTGGGGCCGCCATTGCCACGCCCGCCGCGGCCTGCCGGTGTCGGCGGCGGCATGCGCGACTGCAGGAAGTTGCGCGCCGTGGTGCTGTCTTCCGCGGTCGGTACGCCGGTGCCGCTCCGCGCCTTGACGATGCTGTCGAGCAACGGCGTCACAATGTTCGCGGGCACGGTCACCTGCTGACCGTTCATCGTGATGGTGAGCCCGGCACGCGCGCGGCGCGCGACATCGCCGGGCGGGTTGCCGTGCGACTTGGCTGCCGTCAGCTCATTGAAGATCCGCGCGCCTGACACGACCTTCGCCTGCTCCGGATGAGCCAGCGGCACCCGGATCACATCGATCCGGAAGAGCGAGGTGTTGGCCGAATCGATCGGGGCGTTGACGCAGCCGGCGAGATCCGACTCGGCACGCACGCCGGCGGAGCCCGAGACGTAGATGTAGACGATGCTCTTGTCCTTGGGATCATGAACGAGCGTGTGCGTGTGCGAGCCACGGCAGGTCTGAACATCGGCGACCTTCTTCGGGTGATCGATGTCCGAGATGTCCCAGATGCGGACGCCGACCATCCGGTCCTTCGCGTCCTTGACGCCCTGGGTGCCGCAGTCGCTGCGATCGCCCGTGCTTTCCGAAGAGATGAAGAGCAGGTTGCCGTAGATCGACGGATCGCCCTGCCCCGTGGCGCAGAGAATCGAATTCCGGAGGACGGGGCGCGCGGGGTTGGACATGTCCCAGATCGAGAAGCCGCTGAAGTTCCCCTGGAAGACGTAGTTGCCGCGGAAGGCGAGATCGGAATTGGCGTAGGTGAGGCCGCGCGCGCCGCCGGGACCGTCGAAGATGTCAGGCTTGGCGCGATGACCCACGAGATCCATGTTCTTGGATGCCACGCCGGCGTCGGTCATCCCCGGATGGAGGCCGACCCGCGGATCGGTGATGCTTGCGGTGGCGCCCTGCGCCGCCAGCGACGCGGCGCCCGCCAGCAGTGCCAGCAGTGCCAGTGATCCAGCCTGTCGTGCCAGCCCTGCACGAACGAAACGGACATGACTCATGGTGCTCTGCTCCCTGAAGAGGAATTCAACATCTGTTGCATCCGTCCGATCTCGGCCCGCTGATCGGCGTCGACGTCGGTCGCGTAGCGGAAGATCTCTGCGCCCTGACCGCCGTCGGGCGTGGCAAAGAGATCGGCCACCATCGTGATGGCGCCCTGGTGATGCTGGATCATGAAGGTGAGAAACAGGCGGTCGAATGTGGTATCGCGCGCCTGGTCGAGCTGGCGCAGCTGGGCGGCAGTGAGCATCCCAGGCATCAGGTCGTGATCGCCGCCGTCCATCTTCATGCCGTCAGGCATGACCATCACGCCCGGGGACGGCACCGTCTGGTGGCGGTCGCGAAGCCAGTTCTGCATCAGCACGATTTCGTCATGCTGCGAGATGGCGATCTTCTTGCTGAGCAGCAACACCTTGGCACTGGCCCCGTGAGTGGGCGACATCGCCGCCATCACCAGCGCCTGGGCATGATGGCCAATCATCCCCTGCATGAAGTTGACGTCGGGAGGCGCAAAGCCAGCGGCGCCCTGAGCAGGCACTGCTGCGGGACAACTGACGAGGGCGAGGATCGCCAGCCGCGCGACGATCGAGAGCTTGCGCGGGTGCCTTGCGGCGGTGATCAGGGTGCGGAGATTCGTGATCATCGTGGGAAGCCTGTATCGTACATCGACGGCGCCGGGAATGCTACGGCATGCCACCACTGTCGATCCGCAGCAATGTCTGCCCGGGCGTCAGCGAAGCTCCGGATGGCGGAAGCAGGTCAGCAGGTGATCGTTGACCATCCCCGTCGCTTGCATCAACGCGTAGCAGATCGTCGAGCCCACGAAGCGAAAACCGTGCTGCTTGAGATCCTTGCTCATCGCGTCCGACGCCGGGGTGGTCGCCGGAATATCACGACCGCGACGACGGTTCTGTGCCGGCTCGCCGCCGACGAACCGCCAGATGTACGCATCGAATGACCCGAACTCGCGCTGCACGGCGAGAAAAGCCTTGGCGTTGCTGATCGTGCTCTCGATCTTGAGCCGGTTGCGGACGATGGCGGGATTCAGCATCAGGCGTTCGACACGTGCGGCACTGAAGCGAGCGACCTGCGCTGCATCGAACCCGGCGAATGCCGCGCGATAGCCATCGCGCTTTTTGAGGATCGTCGACCACGACAGTCCCGCCTGCGCGCCTTCGAGGATGAGGAATTCGAAGAGACGCCCGTCGTCGTGAACGGGCGTGCCCCACTCGTCGTCGTGGTAGGCGATGTCGAGCGGCGTAGTGGGCCAGGTGCAGCGGAGCTTGGCAGCGGATTGTGGGGACGGTTTGACAGGCACGCTTGTAAGCTACCCGTTTGAAATATCGCCGGCGAAATCCAGACGTGGTTCAGCTCTGACCGCACTGGCGACGAGCCGCTTAGATGGACGTTCGCGTCTCGCCGAGACGTTGTGAGGGGGTTCTCAGGTGAGCGAGTCGCGAACCCTCGGTACATCAACGTCCGCTTCCGGCGCATCGCATGGCGCAAGACCGATAGATTTCACGCCACGATGCGGCCAGCCCATGAATGAGTTCCCGATCGCCGAATGGCAAACCGCCGCCGACGCGCGTGACCCGCGATACGACGGCGTGTTCTTCATCGGGATCACCTCGACCAGAGTCTACTGCCGGCCCGTTTGTCCGTCACGGCTCGCCCGCCACGACCGGCGCCGCTTCTTCGTGGCGCTCGCCGATGCGGAGGCCGCGGGCTTCCGACCGTGCCGCCGTTGTCGCCCGGAGCTTGCACCGGGTCACGGACCGCTTGACGCCATGTCGCGCTTGGCACGCGCCGCGACCGAGCACATCGCAGCCGGAGCGCTCAACGGTCACAGCGTCAAGGACCTCGCCCACGCCCTCGGCACCAGCGACCGGCACGTTCGAAGGGCGATGGAACGTGCCGTCGGGACGTCACCGCGCGATCTCGCGCTCAGCCAGCGACTCGAGATAGCACAGCGCATGCTCCTCGACACGAGCACTCCGGTAACGCAAGTTGCATACGCCAGCGGATTCCAGAGCCTGCGCCGCTTCAATGCGGTGTTCCTTGAGCACTTTGCCATGGCCCCTCGGGCATGGCGGGCGATCCACAGGCGCACACCCGGGGTCGCCACGCTCCGCTAAGCCGCTTGTGTGAAACGATGGCGCGTCCGGCTACTGCCGGCCGCGCCATCGTCGTTACACGGCAACAAACGTCAGGTCACGGCCGCGCCGACGCTGGGTGGTATTCCGGCGTCGCAACGAAAGCCAGCGTTTTGCCGCTGGCGCGGTCGAGCACCCGGCCCGTGATCGCGCCCTGATCATTGATCGCCTGAGCCGAGAGGAACACATCGCCGTTGCCACTACCCAGGATGTCATTCAGGTCCGTCATCACGCCGTTTGCATAGAGGAAGGCGTGCGAGCCATTTGATCCGCCGAATGAAACGCCGACGACCTGACCGCGATTGTTGATGGCGAACGCCTCGCTGAATTGATCACCGGGAAGCGTCTTGAGATCGACGGCGGCGTTCGAGCCATGCATCCAGTAGAAGGCGTGTGCGATGAAGTCGCCTTGGGGATCGCCTGCTCCGGGCGGATTCGAGAAGCCGACGACGTCGCCTCGATTGTTGATCGACATCGGCGTGTGCCATGTCACGCCACCCAGGTCGGGAATCCGGATCACCTGTCCGTAGCGGTTCCACAATACGGCGTGGCGAGCGCTGAATCGTCCGACCGCCTGGTCGCAATCCCCCGAGATACCCACGACGTCGCCCTGATTGTTGATCGCAGTCGCGGCCGACGTGGAGTCACCGTGATAGGGCCGCAGTTGGCGAGCCGGGATGACGTGCCAGCGCGTATCCCAGACCACCGCCCGGAACTGGAGCACCTGGACTCCCGTGCACGTCGGGTCGTGCACTGGCGTTTCAGCCCACCCTACGGCCTCGCCCTGATTGTTCACGCCGGTCGCGAACCCGTGATTGCCGCCGAGCGTGGGGAGTTCGCGCATCTGATCGTGCTGCCAGACGAATCCACGGCAGATCAGTTTGGTCGTTTCGGTGAGGAAGCTGCCGGCCTCACAGCTCCAGGCCTCGTCCAGCGGGTCGATGCGGCCGGTCTGGGATATGCCGACTACCGTGCCACCGTCGTTGAGTCCGGGCCACGGCACCGTGCTGCTGGGGCCGCCCAGCGTACTGAGGGAATTGGGTACCCCGTTGCGCCAGACTACAGCGCGCCGTGATCCGTCGGCTTGATTCGACCAGCCGGCGACAACGCCTTCGCTGTTGATCGCCATCCCCCGGCTCGTACCGCCGAGGGAACCCAGCTTGGTCACGCGGTATTGCTGTTGCGAGTTCAGCGACGCCGTTACACTCGGCGTCTGTGGTGGCGCGGTCACTTGCGAGTCGTTCGAGCAGGCGCCTGCGCCGGCCGCAAGGAGCAGCAGAACCAGAACACTTCGCATCGTATCCTCCCGAGTAGGTGAATGGTGTTGACCATGCACTCCGAGGATACGAGTTCCCTTGCGCACCGCTCGCCGCCTTCGGACATGAATTCGTGCGAATTCAGACTCGCCGGAAACGGTCGTTGAATCGTGCGGGTGAAGGATGCCTGGAACGGAAGCGTCAATCGCGACGCGCAGTATCCACTTTCGCGAGATGCTTCTCGATGTTCTTCATCTGCGCGGCCCATCCCTTCGAATCCATCTCGAACGCCTTGGCGCGCCGTGCTTCAGGAATTTCGTCGAATCCCGACTCCACCACTTTCAGCAGCGTTCCACCGTCGATGTCGGACAGGGTGAAGGTGACCAGGGTCCGCGGCTCATGAGAGTAGTCGACGCCCGGTTCGATGGCGTACGGTCGCCATTGAAAAGCGAAATGATGCTCGGGTTCGATCGTCGTCACGATCGCCTCGAAGGTGACGTGTTCATAGCCCGGATGCGTGATTTGCCCACGAATCGGCTCGCCAGCGATAAAGTCGCCCACCAGTGCCACGCCGAACCACTTGCCGAACTCCGCGGCATTGGCGACTGCATTCCACACGCGTGAGCGCGGGGTGTCCAGGCGAATCTCTTTCTCGATGCGATCCGTGGTGCTGGGCATGGTCCTAGTCCTTGTCGGGGTGACGAAGCATGGCTTCGAGGGCCGTGAGTCGCGCGGTCCACAGGCGTTCGTAAGGCTGCAGCCAGCCATTTGCCCGGGCGAGCGGTTGGGGATTGATCTGGCAGTAATGGCTTCGGCCGCGGATGGAACGCCGCACCAGTCCCGCCTGCTCCAGTGCCTTGACGTGCTTGGACACCGCAGCGAGGGAGATCTGGAACGGTTCGGCCAGTTCGCCGACGGTGTGCTCCCGGCGCGACAGCCGGCGGAGCATGGCCCTCCGCGTGGAGTCGCCAAGGGCGTGGAAGATGCGATCGAGGTGGTATTCTTGTTCAACCATATAGTTGAATATATCCCGTCCCGCCAAACTGTCAACCGTTTGGTTGAATGATGCCAGTGCCGCCATGGAATGCGTAGATTTGAGGCGTCCCCTCCCGCCGGAGCGAAGCGCCGATGCGCCACGATGCCGACCTGCCCTCCCGACGGTCGCGCCTCCTCGCCGATGCTGGCGCCGCTTGCGCCATCATCGTCGCCCTCTGCTCGCTGGGCATGACGATCTACGAGGCGCGGGCGACGCGCGAGCACGACCGCGTCTCCGTCTGGCCACGGATCTACCAGACCGTCTCGGATTCAGCCCATCGCTACATCCGTACAGTGACCAACGTCGGGGTGGGACCGGCGATCATCCGGTCATTTGAGGTACAGGTGGACGGCGTGGCCAAGCACAGCTGGGCCGAGGTGACTCAGGCTGCCCTGCAAGTTGGTCAGCAGCCCCTGCCGCGGATGGCAACATTCTACTCGGCGTTCGGAAAAGGAAGCGTCCTCCTCCCGGGCGCGCATCTCGACCTGCTCACGATCTCCTCTGACACGCTCAGCGGTCGGCTGGTAGCGGTTGAACACCGGATCCGCAGCAGCGCCTGCTATTGCTCGGTCTACGACGAATGCTGGATTGCCCGCAGCGACACGCCCGACCCGGAGCGGGTAGCGAAATGTGACGACAAGTCTGCGGAAGACTTCTCGCGGTGAGGAGCGACCGCTACGTACTCTGCATTGCGCTCGCTGGCGCGGGATGCCCTACCGCCCCACCAGCATTGTCCGCGCTTTGCGGCCAGCGGCCTACCGTCCCGTGCTCCCGAATCCGCCGGTCCCTCTGCCACTCTTGGGCAGCACGTCGACTTCGCGAAACTCGACCGGCTCGACGCGCTGCACCAGTAGCTGAGCAATCCGGTCGCCGCGATGCACCGCAAATGGTGCGTCGCCATGGTTGATCATGATGACTTGCAACTCGCCGCGATAGTCGCTGTCGATCGTTGCGGGCGTGTTGGGGAGCGTGACGCCGTGCTTGAGTGCCAGCCCCGAACGCGGGCGGAGCTGGATCTCGTAGCCGTGCGGTACCGCCATCGTAAGTCCCGTCGGTACCAGCGCACGCGCTCCGGGAGCGATAGTGATCTCCACCGCGGAGACGATATCCATTCCGGCAGCGCCGGGAGTAGCGCGCGCAGGTAGCGGCAGTCCGGCACCGTGCGGCAGGCGGGTAACGAGAATTTCGGTATGGGTAGTCATTGAGGCGCAAAAGCTACGGCGGCCCGCCGCGTCATGCGAGGGCCGCCGTCTGAACATCCATCCGGGCTCGCGCTGGAGGGCCAAGGGCAACCGCCTCTCGCCTACAGTACGCTATTCACATCCGTCGCTTCGAGCCCGAACGCCTCCGCCACGCCGGCATACACAATCTTGCCGTTGACGATGTTGAGGCCGAGCTTGAGGGCCGGATCGCGGCGACACGCTTCCTGCCATCCCTGGTTCGCCAGCTTGACCGCGTAGGGAAGTGTCGCGTTGGTGAGCGCCAGCGTTGACGTGCGCGGCACCGCGCCCGGCATGTTGGCCACGGCGTAGTGCAGCACCCCTTCGACGAAGTAGGTCGGGTCTTCATGCGTGGTCGGCTTGATCGTCTCGACACAGCCGCCCTGGTCGACCGCGACATCCACGATGACGCAGCCGTCGGG
>JBEPVV010000006.1:0-15122 GCA_041690795.1 Gemmatimonadota bacterium
GTAGAAGATCGACTGCGACTTCGTGTCGATCCCCTCGATCCGGGTCACGCTCCACGGGCCATGCGTCACCTGATTGACCAGCTTTCCCGAATAATCGTAGCGGTAGACATGCTGCCACCCGTCGCGGTCGGAAATCCAGAAGAACTCGTGCGAGCCCTCGGGAAACGACATCATGTCCTGGATACCGGCGTAGAAATCGTAGACGTCGATCCACGTCTTCGACGACTCGCTCATCACCAGTCGCTTGCCACCGGTGGTGACATCGAAGAAGTAGAGCTTCATGACCTGTTGCGAACGGTCCAGCGTGATCATCGCCAGCGTGTCGGGACGGCTGGTCCAGTAGATGCGCGGGATGTAGAACTCTCCGGTCTCGCCCGGGTCGAGCCAGACGCGCTTGCCGCTGCGCACGTCGAGCACGCCGATGCGAGCGCGCGGATTCGAATCCCCCGGCTGCGGAATCCGGATCTGGTCCCAGTCGGCGTGCGACCCGGCCAGGTCCGACAGCTGGATCACCGGCTCCTTCGACTCGTTGATCTGCCAGTAGGCGATGTGCCGGGAGTCGGGCGACCAGTTCCAGGCCTGTGCCATCCCGAACTCTTCCTCGTACACCCAGTCGAAGTGACCGTTGTAGACCAGCTCGGTTGCGTCGCTGGTCAGGCGCCGTTCGCTGTGCGCCGCCAGGTCCTCGACGAACATGTCCCCGTTGCGCTCGACGCCGAGCAGGCTGCCGTCGGGGGAAAGCTCACCAGTCCGCGCGCCCTTCGCCGCGGGGAGGAGCGTGTGGTCGGCGAGTGAATAGACGAAGTAGTCCGATACGCCAGACCGGCGATAGAGGGGCTGAAAATTGGCCTGGAAGACGAGATGCTTGAAGTCGCGCGCCCACTGGAACGACTGGTAGGTGAATGGCGTCTCGGTCCCCGGAAACTTGAGGCCTTCGCCCGAAAAGAGCACCGAGTCGCTGCCCGTTGCGGGACTGTATCCGTGGATCACGGTCCCTCCAGTGCCGCGACTGGCGTACGAATACCGCGCGCCGCCCTCGATCCACGTGAGGCCGGCCGGGGCGCCGCGCCCGGCGAGCAAGCCGCCGGCCTGCAACGCGTCGTCGAGGGAACCAAAGCGCTGCGATCCCTGGGCGCCGAGGAGCGGGGGAGTGGCGAGAGCAAGAAGTACCGCGAAGACGAGAGAACGGAGACGCATCGAAAATTCCGGTTGAGGGGACGAGACCGACCGTACGGCGGAGCGCGCCCGCAGGTTGCCGGCGCCGCCATCGGTGCCGGCGCGAAGGATGACAACGCGAACCCGGTGATGTAGCATACCACGTCCATCGGATGAGGCGAACCGGAGATTCAATGAACGTGACTGGCCCCCCCGATCGCCCCGCGACGCGACCGCACCGATTCGGGCGCTTTTCGCTGAGCCGGAAAGTCCCGCTGGTCGCCGGCTTTCTCATCCTGGCCGTCGCCTCATCGGTATCGATCTCCGCCTATTTCGAGGTCCGCCACGCCGCACGGCAGGCCGCGATTCAGCACGTGCGCGATCTCAGCCGCATGGTGGGCAGCACCCAGCGCACGGATTCGGCACTCGTTGCCACGGCGCACGCGGTCGCCACCCTTCCTGCCGTGGTGGTCTTCAGCCTCCTCCCCGACTCAGCCCACCGGCTGGCGGCGCTCAGCGCCCTCGCGTCACACGTAACCGGCGGCTCGGTGCTGATGGGCACTGAACTGCTCGATGCCAGCGGCAGGGTGCTGCTCACCACCAACCCGGCTCTCGACGGTATCTCCAGTGATTTCCCGCCGGTCATTGCCGCGAACGACACGGCCTCCGTCGGCAAGATCCGCATGGTGCACGACAGCATCGGCTACCCGGTAAGCATGCGGGTACCCGGCAGCTCGGGCGCGTACGTGGTACAGTGGCGTCACGCCACCAGCGCCGCGCGGACGCGAACCCAGACGCAGCAGGCCATCGGCGCTGCCATCATTCTCGGCAATGTCGACGGCAGTTACTGGACCGACCTCGACCGGCTGGTGCCGGCTCCGGTGGCCAACCTGCACGACACGACCGCAACGCCGGTTGAATACACCCGCGACGTGAAAGCAGGCGCGGTGATCGCCACCGTGCTGCGCCTCAGGGGCACGCCATGGGCGATGGCGGTGGAGATCCCGCTGCGCGAAGTGATGGCGCCCGCCGACAAGTTCCTCCGCGCCATGCTGGTCGTGACCTTGATCCTCGTGGCGATCGCGCTGGTCGCCGCCTGGGCGTTCGCGCGACGGCTGACCGTGCCGCTGGAGCATCTCACCAACGCGGCCGACAACATCGCGGCAGGCCGGCGCACCGGCGAGATGCCGGTGGCGCGCGAAGACGAACTCGGACGTCTCGCGACGTCATTCACCGTGATGTCGCAACAGGTGCACGAGTCGCGGCAGCGCCTCGAGGAGAAGGTGACCGAGCGCACTGGCGAACTGCACGCGGCGCTGCACCAGCTGCGCGAAACCCAGGAGGCTCTCGTCCGGCGCGAAAAACTCGCGATCCTCGGCCAGCTCGCGGGTGGCGTCGGTCACGAACTGCGCAACCCGCTCGGCGTGATGAGCAACGCCATCTACTACCTCGAACTGGTGCTGCAATCCTCGCCCGACAACGTGAAGGATTATCTCCGCCTGCTCCGCGAGCAGGTGACACTTTCGAGCAAGATCGTGGGCGACCTGCTCGACTTTGCGCGGGTCACGCCGGTGCAGCGCAAGGCGGTGTCATTGCGCGAGATCGTCGACGCACAGGTTGCCCGCCTGCCGAAGAACGACGCGGTACGGGTCGAGGTCGACCTCGACGACTCGTTGCCACCAGCCGATGTCGATCCGGTCCATCTGGGTCAGGTCGTCTTCAACCTGCTGACCAACGCCATGCAGGCAATGGACGGGGCCGGTGGTCGGCTGCAGGTCTCTGCTGCCAGCAGCGCGGAGCAGCAACTGTCATTGATCGTCACCGATAGCGGGCCCGGAATCGCGGCCGATGTCATCGACCGGATCTTCGAGCCGTTGTTCACCACCACGGCCCGGGGAATCGGTCTTGGACTGGCGGTGTCACGAGCACTCGCACAGGCCAATGACGGAGACATCAGCGTCACCAGTGTGCCGGGGCATGGCGCACGCTTCACCGTGACGATGCCCGCGGCCGCGGCGGTGGCCGCATGAAGCGCCGGATCCTTGTGGTTGATGACGATCGTGCGATGGTGCGCACCCTCTGCGACATCCTGATCCTCCGCGGCTGGGACGCCGTCGGCGTGCACTCTGGCGAGGAAGCCGTCGATGCCGCATGCTCTCAAGGCTTTCCCGTGGTACTGATGGATATCAAGATGCCGGGTATGGACGGCGTCGCGGCGTTCAAGGCGATGAAGAACTGTCCGCCGGTGAAGCGCGTCGTGCTGATGACGGCGCACACCGCGCCTGAACTACTCGACGAGGCCAACCGGGAAGGCGCCTACCGAGTGATGATGAAGCCGCTGGACTTGCCAGCCCTGCTCGCCGCGCTGGACTGATCCGCGCGCCAGCGTGACGCACCCGGCGCAGGACGGGTCTTCCGTCCAGCGTCATGACAAAAGCCACCCACGCCGTCCATCTGTCGGAACGATGCCTCATGCGGCGAGTCTCCGACAGTTGCCCTCCCGGCCGTCGCCGGGCATTTTTCTTCCGCAAGCCTGTGCCTCAGGGCTTGTCCCCTTCGCCTCGAATCCGGAAACGTCCTTGAACCGCAGACCCAGCCGTGCCTGGGCACTCCTGCTCCTGGCAGCTGCTGCCTGCCGTTCAGACCTCTCGTCGCAACCGGCAGCCAGCAACTATACGATTTCGGTCGCGTCGGGTGATGCCCAGCAGGCAGACCCCGAGGACCGGCTTGAAGCGCCAGTGACGTTCCGGGTGCTCGACACGAAGGGTGGACCGGTTGCCAACGCCACGGTCAGGCTTTCCGTGCCGATCGGCGGCGGCAACGTACCAGCATCTACGCTGATCACCGACGGGCAGGGACTGGTGAGCACGGCGTGGACAATGGGAGCGGCGAGCGGCGTGCAGACGCTGCAGGCGCAGTTGAGCCCGAAGGTCACGGCGACCGCGTCGGCGCGCACCTGTACGCCCGATGAGTGCTTCCCGGCATCGAGGATCTCGGAATCGCTGGGCGGGGCATCGCTGCTGAGCCTCGCGACCTACGAAGCGTCGGGACAGACCGTGCATCCCGACGTGGCGCGCGGGCACGGCCTCGCCACCGGGTGGTGGCTCGCGATCACCCCGTATCCCGGCGGCAACAGTGGAATGGAAAATCCGTCGGTGTTCCACAGCCACGGCCTCGTCAATTGGGACATACCGACCGGCGCCACCAATCCAGTCGAGTTCCCTCCATCCGCCGGCTATCTCTCCGACCCCGACATCGTCTGGAACACCGACCAGCGGCTCTGGCTGTACTATCGCGCCGTAGTCGGAAACCAGAACATCATCAATCTGGTACGGAGCAACGATGGCGTGCACTGGACCGCTCCCATAACCGTGCTCACGGCGCCCAGTCACATGGTGGTGTCACCCTCAGTCGTGCGCGGCGCGCCGTCTGCCCCGTGGCAGATGTGGTCGGTCAACTCCGGAGTACAGGGTTGCACTGCGCCGCAGACGGCGGTGGAGCGACGGACGTCGAGTGACGGCGTGATATGGAGCGCGCCGGTACCGATCAACCTGGTCCAGCCGGGGCGCGCGATCTGGCACATCGATGTGGAATGGATTGCCGCGCGTGCGGAATACTTGGCGCTCTACAACACCTATGCGCTCGGCACCAGCTGCGCCACCGACGCGCTCAACATGGCGCGCAGTCCGGACGGCGTGCACTGGACCGCGTTCCCGTCCCCGATCGCGCGTGCCGGAGTCATCAACGCTTTCAAGCACCTGATCTACCGCTCGACCTTCATCACCGATGCCAAGGCGACGCGGGTGACGCTGTGGATTTCAGGGGCGGCGTTCGACCTCAACACCGGCTATACCTGGCAGACGGCCACGGTAACCACATCCATTGCGTCGCTCTTCGCCCTCGCGTCGGCTCCCGCCGCGATCGTTCGTGCGGATCCGTCGCGCCGCAACCTGCCGCCACCGGAACGTGATCTCGGCCCCTGACCCGGGCAGGCGCGTCGCCGCACCAACGCGCCCGGCGTCCTGACTCACACCATACCGGAACGGACGAACGCCGCGACGGACTATCGGCCCTGAACACGGTTCGATAGACTACAGCGCGCGGCCGAGCGGCCGTCGCGCCGTTCCGCCCTTCGACCCGACTACCGAATGACCGAGCCTCACAATCGCCGGACGTTTCTCAGCTGGCTCGGCGCGAGCGGCGCGTTCGCCGCCGGCGCACTCCCGATGACGCGCTC
Source organism: Gemmatimonadota bacterium (assembly GCA_041690795.1). Lineage (GTDB taxonomy): Bacteria > Gemmatimonadota > Gemmatimonadetes > Gemmatimonadales > GWC2-71-9 > Palsa-1233. The sequence goes on from JBEPVV010000006.1 coordinate 5,393, forward strand.
GCACGCTGGCGCGCAACTGGTGCCGGTCGACCCCAAGTGGGACCTGAGCTGGTGTGACCGGATCACCGGCAAGGTGCGAGCGGTCTTCGATTCGCCCGGCGCGTCGGAGGGAGCGGCTCTCTTCCGCGCCCAGATGTGGCGTGAACAGCACGCGAGCGTCTATGGCGCGCCCCTCCAGGATTCGACCGCGGTGGGCGTCTTTCGTCACGAGGGCATCGCGTTGGTGATGAATCACGCCTACTGGGATCGCTTCAACATCGGGCGCGATCTCAAGCTCAAGGACGAGAAGGGCAAGAAGTGGGCGACCAGAAATCCGGTCGACGTACCGGCACCCGGCGGACCGGCGGACATGGCGGCCTATAACATCCCCGCCTTCATCGCCGCCGCCGGCATCGTGCTCGCCTGCAATCTGGCCTTTGGCGAAATCGTCGGGAAGTTTCGTGAACAAGACAAGCTCGACAAGGATGCCGCCCGGCAGCGCGCGATCGAACACCTGATCCCCGGTGTGATGCTCCAGCCGTCTGGCGTGTTCGCCGCGCTGCGCGCGCAGCAGGCGGGATGCAACTACCTGCTCGGCAGCTGAGGAGGATCCGATGAGTCACCCGCCCGCGCAGAACCTGAGGAATCATTCGCGCTACGTCCCCCTCTTCCACTTCGTGGCCGGCCCGATCCTCGTTCTCAACATCATCTACACCATCGTGGTCGCCGTCCGTGACCCGATTCCGGGGCACCTGATCGACAACGGGATGGACCTGCTGGTCGCGCTCGCATTGCTGGTGATGTTCCTGTCGATTCGCAGCTTCGTCACCACGGTACAGGACCGGATCATCCGCCTGGAAGAACAGCTGCGCTTCGAGCGACTCCTTCCCGACGACCTCCGGACGCGAATCCCCGAGTTCACGCGCGATCAGTTCGTCGCGCTGCGCTTTGCGTCCGACTCCGAATTGCCGCTGCTGGCGCGCACCGTCCTCGACCAGCGCATCCACGATCGCTCCGCCATCAAGCAGATGGTGACGGAGTGGCGGGCAGATCACTTGCGGGCCTGAACGCGCGCCGCCAGGAACATTGGAAACCTGGCGCGTGCGGTCGACGTCGTGACCCCGCCGCCATCAAGGATTCCTCATGCTCCGTCGTAGCCCTCTCGTCGTCGTGCTCGCGCTGGGCCTTCCGCTGGCACTCGCTGCGCAAGCGGCAAGACACACCGCGCCCACCGCCGATCCCTGGGCGCCGCTCCTGCGCAGCAATCGGCACGCGGCGGCGCCGACGACTGCTGCGATCACCGCCGCTGATTTGCGCACTCGACTCTTCCGGTTCGCCGATGATTCGATGATGGGGCGCCTCCTCGGCTCACAGGGCAATGCGCGCGGCGTCGAATACATTGCCCACGAAGTCGAGCGATTCGGACTGCTACCCGCCGGGACCGACGGCACCTTCTTCCAGAACGTGCCGGTCGATACCCGGACCTTCGACCCGCAGGCGACGATCGCCATCGACGGCGTGCCGCTGGTGCCGTGGGTGGATTTTCTCCCGCGCGACCCGGGCAAGGCGCTGCGCCCCGTCGATGGCACCGTCGTCGTGTACGCCGGCAACTGGGCCGACTCTACGCATCTGCTGTCGCCGGGTGCCGCGCGCGGCAAGGTCGTAGTCCTCACCTTCACCGGCAGCGTACCCGGAAATCCCCCCGGCACGCCGAGCCGGCCAGTGGTGTCCGCGTACTATCGAGATGCCGCCGCCATTGCCATCGTCAGCCTCGACAGCATTCCGGCGTCGACGCGAGCGCGGTACCAGAGCGAAGCGTCCACGCCCACCGTGCGCGATGAGCGGACGGCGCCGATCTATCTGTACATCTCGAACGGCGCCGCGACGCGACTGCTCGGCCAGTCGCCCGACAGCGCAACGGTCGGCCTGACAGGCAAGACGGTCAGCGGAGCCTTCCGCTATCGCATTGCGTCGTCGCTCCGGTTTCCCGCGCGCAACGTCGTGGCGCTGCTTCCCGGGAGTGACCGCGCCCTGCAGGGTGAATACGTCGTCATCGGCGCGCACAACGATCACATCGGCACCACCAGCAACGGCATGAGCGATGTCGACCATCCGATGGCGCACGACTCGTCGTACGTCATCGATCACCTGTTTCGTCGCGGCGGTGCCGATGACCCGATGCCGGTGCTCACGGGCGCTCAGTATCAGCAGGTCAACCACATCCTGGCAGACGTCCGCAAGCGCAGCGGTGGTCGTTCGGCGCGCATCGATTCGATCTTCAATGGTGCCGACGATGACGGTTCTGGCAGCGTGAGCGTGCTGGAGATCGCCCAGTTTCTGGCATCGCGGCCCGTCAAGCCGAAGCGATCGATCCTCTTCGTCTGGCACGTGGGCGAAGAAGAGAATCTCTACGGATCTACCTGGTTCACCGATCACCCGGCCGTGTCGCGCGACTCGATCGTTGCCGAACTCAACATGGACATGGTCGGGCGCGGCGGGGCAACGGACCAGACCGGCAACAGCATCGCCGGCCACGCGCTTCATGGCGGCCCAGGCTACCTGCAGGTCGTCGGCTCGCGCAGGCTCTCCACCGAACTGGGTGACCTCGTCGAAGCGGTGAACCGGGTCGGACATCACGGCTTGCGGTTCGACTACGCCATGGACGCCGACCATCATCCGCAGAACATCTACTGCCGAAGTGATCACTACGAGTACGCCCGCTACGGCATTCCGATCGCCTTTTTCACCACCGGCGGTCACGCCGACTATCACCAGCTTACTGACGAACCGCAGTACATCGACTACGACCGAATGGCGCAGGTGGACAATTTCGTCGCCGATCTCGCGCGGCACGTTGCCGACCTCGGCCATCGCCTCCCGGTCGACAAGCCGAAGCCAGATCCCGACGCGGATTGCCGGCAGTAAGCAGACCGCTATCGTCCCGGGGGCTTACCTTGCAGGGCAGGTAAACCTCTCCAAGGATCATCGTCTGCCGTTCTCGTCGCTCAAGCTTCACCCCTCACTGATGCGGGGTCTCAAGGACCTCGGCTTCACTCGCCCCACGCCGATTCAGTCCGATGCCATACCGCCCGCCATGGAAGGGCGCGACGTGCTGGCGTGCGCGATGACCGGCAGCGGCAAGACCGCGGCCTTCCTCCTGCCGATTCTGCATCAGCTGATCGACCGGCCGCGCGGTGTGACGCGCGCGCTGATTCTCACGCCGACCCGCGAGCTCGCGGCACAGATTCTCGAAGACCTCAACCAGCTGGCGACGCATACCTCGCTCACCGCCGCCGCAATCTTCGGCGGGGTGGGAATGGGACCACAGGAACATGCCTTCCGCCGCGGCGTCGACGTGCTGGTCGCAACTCCGGGACGGCTGCTCGACCATTTCCGCGCGCCGTACGCGAAGTTGCCGGGGATCGAGTTCCTGGTGCTCGATGAGGCCGACCGGATGCTCGACATGGGCTTTCTTCCCGACATCAAGCGCGTGCTCCGCCACATCCCGGCCAAGCGCCAGACGCTCTTCTTCTCGGCCACCATGCCGCCACCGATCGCCGCGCTGACTCGCGAAATGCTGCACGACCCGGCCACCATCAACCGCGAACGGAAATCGACGCCGGCCGTCGGAATCACCCAGGCGATCTATCCCGTGCGCCAGGAACTCAAGTCGGCCCTCTTCCTCCACCTGCTGCGCACCGACGTGATGCAGGAAGCGCTGGTATTCACGCGCACCAAGCACCGGGCCAACCGGCTGCAGGCGCAGCTCGTCAACGCCGGGATCGAGGCAGAGCGAATTCACGGCAACCGATCGCAGTCGCAGCGCACCGAAGCACTCGCCGGGTTCAAGAGCGGGAAATACCGCGTGCTCGTCGCCACCGACATCGCCGCCCGCGGCATCGACATCGCCGAGCTCGGACACGTCGTGAACTTCGACGTGCCGACCACGGCCGAGGACTACATCCATCGGGTCGGCCGGACAGCACGCGCCGAAACCACGGGTGATGCCTTCACGTTCATCTCGCCCGAGGAAGAGCCGGCGTTGCGCGATATCGAGCGCGCGGTGGGCAAGCGGTTGCCACGCGTAAGCGTCCCCGATTTCGACTACAACGCCAAGGTCGAGGGCAAGCTCGAAGTGCCACTCGCCGAGCGCCTCGCCGCGATGCGCGCGCAGCGCAACCAGCGCGGCAAGGGCAAAGGACTGACCCACGGCAAGCCCAGCAAGCCCGACCCGCGACGGCCGCGGCGCTGAAGCGGTAGCGGCGCTGATCGTCGGCGTCGCTGCCTGGTTCGCGTTCGCGTCTGCGGGCGCCCCCGGTGTGGTGCCCGCCACCGCTGCCGCGTCCGCGTTTTCGGCCGAGCGCGCGATGCGCGACGTCGCTGTGATCGCCGCCGGACCGCATGCGGTCGGCACGCCCAACCACGACCACGTGCGCGACTACCTTGTCGATCGACTGCAGTCGCTCGGCTTCGAGGCGCATGTCCAGTCGGCGACCGGCTTCGACAACCTCGACGGCCCGATCGCGGCCACCGTCGCGAACGTCGTGGGACGCAAAACGGGCGCGCATCCCGGACCAGCAATCGTTCTGATGGCGCACTACGACGCGGTGCCGCGTTCGTACGGTGCGGGCGACAACGCCGCCGCGGTCGCTGCGATCCTCGAGACGGCACGCGCACTGCAGGCGTCCCCGCCGCTGCAACACGACGTCATCGTCGTGTTCACCGATGCCGAAGAGCAAGGCCTCCTCGGGGCTGAAGCGTTCGTTGATCTTCATCCCTGGGCCCGCGATGCTGCCGCGGTGCTGAACTTCGATGGCCGCGGCGTCGACGGCCCGGTGTTCATGTTCCAGACGAGTACCGGCAACGCGAAGCTGATCGCGGCGCTGGCCCACGGCGTCGCCGATGCGCGGACAAATTCGCTCACCGGCGAAGTGTACCGGCATCTTCCCAACTCCACCGACCTGAGCATCTGGTTGCAGCGGCGACCCGATCTGCCGGCGCTCAACTTCGCCCACATCGACGGCTACCCGCGATATCACACCCCGCTCGACAACCTCACCACGCTCGACCCACGCGTGGTCCAGCACCTCGGCGATTACGCGCTCGGCATGACGCGCGCGTTCGATGCCGGCGAGCTGCAATCGCTGCACGGTCCTGGCGACGCGATCTATTTCAGCGCCCCGCTGCTGGGCGTCATGCACTATCGTGTGGCGTGGGCGCTGCCGCTGAGCACGCTGCTGCTGGCCGGTGCCGGTCTCCTGCTCTTCCTGGCGCACCGCAGGCGGCTCGCGACCACCGCCGGTGTCGCGAGAAGCAGCGCAGGAATGGTCGCGGCGCTCATCATGCCGGCAGTGGTCGTTTTCGGGGGATGGCAGCTGGTGTCGGCGCTCCATCCGCAGTATCGCGAGATCCTGCAGCGCGAGCCGTACAACGCCCTGTGGTATCTCCTGACGGCAGCTTCGCTGACGGTCATTCTCGCCGTGTGGATCCAGCGGCGCGCGGCGCGGCGCGCCACGATACTCGACGCGCTGCTTCCGCCGCTGCTGCTCTGGTCCGTTGCCGGCCTGGTGCTGTCCATTCTCCTGCCCGCGACGAGCTATCTCTTTGCCTGGCCGCTCCTGTGCGCCGAACTCGCCGCCGCGTGGTGGATGCGCGCCCTGCGGCAGGGTCGCGCCCCCGGCCCGGCGGTGGTGCTGCTGGCACTGCCGGCATTGTCGCTATGGTTACCGTTGATACAGTCGCTGGAGAGCGCGCTGACGGCGGGTGCGCTGCCGTTCTGCGCACTGCTGCTCTCGCTGGTCCTTGTGCTGCTCGCCTGGGTGCACGAGACGCTTGGCTGGTGGCGGCGTCCTGTCGCCCTGCTGCTCGGCGTGACCGCGGTCGTCGCGCTGGTGATGGCTGAACGCACCGCCGAATTTTCGGCAGTCCGCAAGCGCCCCGATTCGCTGGTATTCCTGATCGACGCCGACGCCGCGCTCGCGTGGTGGGTCTCCTTCGATCACACCCCTGACGCATGGAACGCGAAGTCGCTGGGCACCAGTCCCGACCATCCCGACCTGACCCGCTTCCGCCTGTTACGAGCAGACACTCCGCTGCTGGCAAGCCCCGCCGCGCAGCCGGTCGACGTCCCGCCGTCGCCGGTGCACGTTGTCGCCATCACGCCAGCCGCCCCCGGCCGCCGGATCCATTTCCACATCGACCAGTCCGGCACCGGCGAATTCGTTGCGCTGTACCCGGAGGGCAGGGCGACAATTCACGACATGCAGATCAACGGACGCAAGCTACGGGACGGCGCATCGGGCCCGTTTGGCGCCGACTACCTGATGGTCCCCGGAGAGGATGCGTTGCGCTACTACGGCGTTCCTGCCGAGGGTCTCGATCTCTGGTTTACCGTGGAGTCGGCGGCACCGGTCGCACTGCGGATCACCACCGCCATCGACGGATTCCCGCGGCGGCCGGACCGGCCCGGCCCTCGCCCGGTGACCTACATGAGCAAGCCGTTTGTTGCAACGGACATGACAATCGTGGAACGCGTGATTCGACTCTAGCCCAGATCGGAGTGCCAGTGCAGCACGTGAGAAAGCCGATCGTGCAGTCGCTTGACCACATTGTCCTGACGGTTCGATCGCTCCGAGCCACCATATCGTTCTATCAGGACACGCTGGGAATGACAGCGGTGGAATTCGCGCCCGGTCGATGGTCGCTCAACTTCGGCGACCAGAAGCTCAACCTGCACGAAGCCGACCGGCCAGTCGATCCCAACGTGAAGCACGCCACCCCGGGCTCTGCCGATCTCTGCTTCCTGACCGATGTACCGCTGCAGCAGGTCGCCGCACTTCTCGATCAGGCCAGCCTCCCGATCGTCGCCGGCCCGGTGCTGCGTACCGGGGCACGCGGGCCGATCATGTCGCTCTACCTGTATGACCCCGACGAGAACCTGGTCGAGATCGCCAACCAGCTCTGAGCTCCCTCACGCCGCTGCCGACAGGAACTGGATCAGCACCGCTTCGTCGCTCTCCAGTCCCTCGATTGGCTTGACGCCCTTTCCCGCCTCCATCAGCAACCGGCGGACCTCCACCTGCTGGTAGGCGTTGATCACTGCCGGATGGATGTAGCACTTGCGACACACGGCCACGGTATTGCCGAGCTGCTGCGCGACAGCAGCGATCGCCGCGACGAGGGTTGGCGCCTCGCTGCCGTCCCCGGTCGCCAGCTGCCGCGTCGCGAGCAGCGTGCCGGCCCAGGTCCGGAAATCCTTGGCGGTAAACTCCTGTCCCGAGACGTCGCGGATGTAGGCGTTGACGTCGGTCGAGTCGATCGGTTGCGTGTCGCCCGCGTCGTCGCGGTACTGGAAGAGGTCCTGCCCCGGTAATTCCCGGCACCGCTGGACCAGGCGGGCGAGGCGACGGTCGCTCAGCTTGATCGAATGATCCTTGCCACTCTTGCCGCGAAAATGAAAGTGAATCGTGCTGCCGGACACTTCCACATGACGGTTCTGCAGCGTTGTCAGGCCGAATGATCGATTACTGCGCGCATACTCTTCATTGCCGACCCGGATGAAGGTCGTCTCCAGCAATCGCACCACGGTGGCGAGCACCTTGGCCTTGGGTATTCCCGACAGCGCCAGGTCTGCCTCGACCCGCGCACGGATGCGCGGCAGCGTATTGCCGAACAGGATCATCCGTCCATACTTGGTGTCGTCGCGAACGAGGTGCCAGCGCGGGTGATAGCGATACTGCTTGCGGCCACGCGCGTCACGCCCCGTTGCCTGGATGTGACCGTTGTCGAGCGGGCAGATCCAGACGCTGGTCCACGCCGGCGGAATCGCGAGCGAGCGGATGCGGGCAAGCGTTGCCTTGTCCCGCACCAGGACGCCGTCAGGTCCGCTATACGAGAAGCCTTTCCCCGACCGGCGCCGCGAGATCCCGGGCCGCTCGTCGGAAACGTATCGCAGGTCCGCAGCACGGGCCGCTTCGACCGGCGGCATGAAGGGGTCAACGGCGACCGTTTTCCGGCGATTGCGGGATTTCGCCATCGGCGAGTTACCATCATGGCTGAAAGACAACGACAGGTGGCACTGTGACGGACGACACGACACCAATGGACACATCGAGCCTGACCTGGAATCTCGATGAGTTCACGCGAGTGCGCCCCCTGATTGCGGGCGATGTCGCAGAGATGTTCACCCTGATCGTCACCAGCCGCGAACATCTCGATCGGTGGCTCCGGTGGTCGAACACCCTGCAGGCGGAAGCGGATGTGACCGATACGATCACCGCAGCGGCGGCGAAGCAGCAGGCCGGCATCGGCTTTCATCTCGGCATCTTTGTCCACGGCGCCCTGGCGGGTGGCGCCGTCTGCCGCGATCTGCTGCCGCTGCATCGCAGCGCCGAAATCGGCTATTGGCTGGGGCACCAATACACCGGACGAGGGCTCGCGACCCGGGCAACGGTGCGCGTCATCGACTACCTGATCGACGAGCGGAAGCTGCACCGGATCGAAATGCAGTGCGCCTCGGAGAATGTCGCCAGTCGCGCCATCCCGGAGCGGCTCGGCTTCCAGCTCGAAGGAATCCGCCGGCAGTCGCACTGGATCACCAGCTGTTTCATGGATCACGCCGTCTACGGACTGCTCGACGACGAGTGGCCCGCAGCCCGCACGCGGAGCATGCGCTGATGCCGGTCAATTCCGTTTCCGATACGGCGCGATGGGTCGCCTACTATCGCGCACTCGAGACGCGACGGCCCGACGCGATCTTCCACGATCCGTTCGCCGAACGCCTCGCCGGACCCGAAGGCGAAGCGATCGTCCAGGAGCTGCCAGACGGCCGCAAGATGGCGCCGCCACTGATCGTCCGGACTGCGGTTTTCGACGAGGTGATCACCGACCGGATCAGGAATCATGGCGCCGACCTCGTGCTCAATCTCGCCGCCGGCCTCGACGCCCGGCCGTGGCGGTTGCCGTTGCCACCGGCACTGCACTGGATCGACGCCGACCTCCCAGGAATTCTCGCCTACAAGGCGAGCATCATGGAAAGCGTAACGCCGGCGTGCCACTACGAAGCAGTCGCCGTCGACCTTACCAACCCCGCGGAGCGTGATCCATTCTTCGCGCGTATCGGCGCAGCGCACCGCCGCGTCCTCGTCGTGACCGAAGGGCTGGTGATCTACCTCACGCCTGACCAGGTCACCGCACTCGGACGGGCACTGCACGCGCAACCTTCGTTCTCGTGGTGGCTCCTCGACTTCGTGACCCCCCGCATCCTCAAGATGGTGACCAAGTCGCACGGGCCAGCGTTACGGCACGCTCCGTTTCGTTTTGGACCCGCCGAAGGCACGGCATTCTTCCATGCCAGCGGCTGGCACGAGGATGCATTCTTCTCCGGCATCGACAGTGGGAAGCGCCTGCGGCGGGAAATGCGGATGGCGCCGCTCTGGCGTTTCATCGGGCGCTTCCTGTCGGCAAAGCGGGTGGAGGAATTCCGCCGGATGTCGGGCGTTGCGCTGCTGGCCCGCGATCCATGATCCCCCGTCATTTACCTCCGACCGAAAGGGTCAGCATGCGCACGCGCACGCCTCTGGCGCAAGTCACACGACGAATGCTCCGCGCAATGCTGGTCGCCGGCGTGGTGATCCCGCACCTGCTCCCGGCGCAGGGCCGCGGCGGATCTCCCTCGGGGCCGGTCACTCTGCTGGCGCCGGCCCGCGTCTTGGACTGACTCTTAAAAACATCAGACGCTGCCGACGAACTC
>JBEPVV010000007.1:0-14937 GCA_041690795.1 Gemmatimonadota bacterium
CACCAAGGTGGTGCAGAACGTCCCGGTACGGATCCGCATCACGTCGGCGCGCGATCCCAAGCATCCGCTGCGCGCGGGAATGTCGGTCGAAGTGTCAATCCACACCGCCCGAGCCTGATCAGTGGGTTCGATCGCGCTGCCGGTGGCAGAGGTTCGCACCCGGGAGCAGGTGTACGCAGCGCGATACCTGATCGCCTTCGCGGTGACGCTGGCGTCGGTGATGGAGCTCGTCGACACCAGCATCGTCAACGTCGCGATTCCGCACATGATGGGCAACCTCGGTGCGACGCTGGAAGAGATTGCCTGGGTCAGCACCGGTTACATCGTTGCCAACGTGATCGTGCTGCCGATGACGGCCTTTCTCGCCGACACCTTCGGGCGCCGGAATTACTACACTGGCTCGATCGTCCTTTTCACGGTCGCCTCCTTCTTCTGCGGCCACGCGCATTCGCTCGAATCGCTGGTGTTCTGGCGCGTCGTGCAGGGGATCGGCGGCGGTGCGCTGATCTCGACGGCGCAGGCCATTCTCTTCGACGTTTTTCCCAAGGAAGAACGCGGCACGTCGACGGCGATCTTCGGCATCGGCGTGATGGTCGGCCCGCTGCTCGGCCCCACGCTTGGCGGCTGGATCACCGACAATTATTCGTGGCCGTGGATTTTCTATATCAACCTGCCGCTCGGTGTCATGGCCGCCGTGCTCTGCTGGCAGTACGTGCCCGAACCGTCGGCCAAGGTCGATCGCAGCGGCGGGGTCGACTGGTTCGGCCTGCTCTTTCTCGCCGTCGGCATCGGATCGCTGCAGATCCTGCTCGAGCGCGGCCAGAGCAAGGATTGGTTTGCATCGAAGGAGATCGTCACCGAGACGTTCCTCGCCGTCGCCGGACTGATCGCCTTCGTGTGGCGCGAACTGACGACGCCGTTTCCGATGGTCGACCTGCGCATTCTCCGCCGGCGCCAGATGGCAGTGGGCGTAACCTTCGCCATGGTCCTCGGCTTCGCGCTCTACGCCTCGGTCTTCGTGCTACCGGTCTTCCTCCAGGGATTGCTCGGCTATTCGGCGTGGGATACCGGCATGGTGATGTTCCCCGGCGCGATCGCCAGCGCGATCACCATGGGCTTCGTGGGCAAGCTGATGCAGAAGATGGATGCGCGGCCGCTGGTGGTGGCGGGTGTGCTGCTCTACCTCGTGTCGATGATGATGCACTGGAAGTTCACCCTCGATACCGGCCTGCACGACACGCTGCTGCCGATCATTCTCCGCGGCGTCGGCATCGGCCTTGTCTTCGTGCCGCTCACGGCGATGACGGTCTCCGACCTCAAGCCGCAGCAGATGGCGCAGGGCACCGGGCTCTTCAACCTTTCGCGCCAGCTGGGTGGCTCGCTGGGCATCGCAGCCGCAGCCACGCTGGTCACGCGCTTTACCGAACGGGCGCGCGACGGCCTGCTGCCCCACCTCGATGGCTCAGATCCGCGCGTCGCAGGCTGGCTCGGGCAGGTCACTGCCGGGATGCAGCATCTCGGCGCATCGGTGCAACAGGCGCAGGCACGGGCCTTTCAGCTGCTGAGCCTGAAACTTCAGCAGCAGGCGGCGCTGCTCGCCTACGACAAGATCTACCTGACGATGGGAATCGCCTTCACCTGCGCGCTACCGCTGTTGCTGCTGTTCCGTACGGGGAGGGTGACGGGAAAGGTGGATGCGCATTGAGGCGGGCGAGAGGCGAGAGGCGCAATGAAATTCGCCGTGCAATCGCTCACCCAAAAGGATTCTCCAGTCCCGGACTCTGCGGTGTAAACAACTCCGCGCCGTCGGCCGTGATATGCATGTCATCTTCGAGCCGCATGCCGAACTCGCCCTTGATGTAGATCCCCGGCTCATCGCTGAATGTCATCCCCGTTTGCAGCGCGAGCGTATTGCCGCGCACCAGGTACGGCCATTCGTGCCCATCCATTCCGATGCCGTGTCCCACGCGATGCAGGAAATACTTGTAGCCCGGGCCGTAGCCCGCGTCCTCGATCACCTTGCGCGCCGCCGCGTCGACTGATTGCGCTTCGACGCCCGGGCGGGCGGCCTTGAGTGCCGCGGTCTGCGCGGCGTGCTCGACGTCGAAGACTTGCTTCATCTTGTCGGTGGCCCGGCCGAGCACGAAGGTGCGGGTGATGTCGGACTGATATCCCTCGACGGTGCAACCATCATCGATCATGATGATGGTGCCCTCGCGGATCACCTGCGGCGTCACCGACCCGTGCGGCAATGCACTGAATTCGCCGACCTGGACCGTCGCGTCACCGGGAAACCCGAGCCGGTGATAGGCCGCGCCAATCAGCACGCCAACCTCGTCCTGTGTCATTCCCGGACGGATGGCGTGGTACACCGCCTCGTACGCTTTGAGCGTCACCTGGTTGGCGAGCCGCATCAGCGCCAGCTCGTGCGCGTCCTTGATCATCCGGCAGCCGGCCGTCACCGGAGTGGCGCTGCTGACGTGCAGCGCCGGGCTCGCGTTGGCGATCGCTTCATAGAAGACGTACTTCATCGTCTCTTCGAGGCCAATGCGCGCCGTGGCCATGCCCGCCGCGCGAAAACCGTCGGCGAGACGCGCGTAGGGGCTCTGGTCTTCTTCCCAGGTAAGCACCTGCGTCGTCGCGCCCAACGGACCGATGCGCGCCTGCTCAAGGGTGCGTTCCTCCTCGAACTGTGGCGTCACGATGAAGGCGTCGCCATGCTGGGGAATCACGACACAGGTGAGTCGCTCGCTGTTGCCCCATTCCATCCCCGTGAAGTAGGTGAGCGACGTGCCACCCGCGAGCACGACGGCGTCGAGCTCGCGATCGCGCATCAGCACCCGCGCGCGGTCAAGCCTGGCCTTGCGCTCGTCGACCGTGATGGGTGACGACTGCCTTTTCATCGATGGCAGTGCGGCGATGCTCGGCGGAGTGCCCGCGTCGCGCGGCGTTACACTGGCCGAGGCCGCTCCGCGCGTGCCCGGAGCGCAGGCGGCAGCGAGCGCAACCGACGAACTGCCGATGAATGCCCGACGTGACGGCATGTCATGCTCCTCGATGGGGCTGATTATTTCTTGCCGGGCTTGCGGATGCCTGCGGTCTCGGCCATCAGCGCGGTCGCGAACGTCACGCCCTCGCGGAACGACTTTACGGGAATCCGTTCGTTGTTGCCGTGCATCCGTTCCTCGTTGCTGGGCATCGGTATCCCGTGAACACCGTACACCGGGATTCCCGCATTGCGGAAGAAGAGCCCATCGGTTGCACCGTTTTCCTGCACCGGAATCACCGGCAGATCTCGCCCCCACGCGGCCCGACTTGCGGCCTTCACCAGGGCGATGCGCTCGGGCGCGAGCGGTGACGGCGGCGACGGTTTCGCCGGCTCCACTTCCTTGATGGTCACCCCGGTGTCGGGAATGGCGGCTCGCAACGCCTTCAGCACCGACGCGGAGCTTTCACCAGGGACGATACGGCAGTTGATGGTCGCTGTCGCCAGCGCCGGCAGCGCGTTTTCGGCGTGGCCGGCGGCGAGCATGGTTGGCACGCAGGTGGTCCGCAGCAGGGCATTGTACGACGGCGAGAAACGGGCGAGGCGATATGCGTCGTTGGAGTCGAGCGGCTGCTTGATCGCGGCGCGGATGAGGGCCGCTTCACCCGGGGCTTCGAACGGCGCAAAGGCGGCGAGCTGCGCCCGCGCAATTTCGGTCAGGTCCAGCGGAAAATTGAGGGCCTCCACGCCGTGCAGTGCATTCACGACCTGATAGATCGCATTGTCGGTGCGCGGCAGCGACGAATGACCGCCCGGGTTTCGGGCCGAGAGCACGACCGACCAGTAGACCTTCTCGGCGCCCTGCAGTTCGATCCAGGCGAGCTTGCCGTTTTCGATTGCGGGGCCGCCGGCATCGAAGTTGAAGACCCAGCCGACATCGACCAGTTCCCGGTGGGTCTGCACCAGCCACGCCGCGCCCGTCACGCCGTCGGACTCTTCGCCCGATGTCAACGCAAGGATGATGTCGCGGGCGGGTTTCGCCTTGGTGCGGATCAGCGCCAGCATGCCGGCGATCAGCGTCGCGGCCGGTCCCTTGTCGTCGATCGTCCCGCGACCGTAGATCCAGCCATCCTTCTCGGTGGCGGCATACGGTTCCACCGACCAGTCGCTGCGCAACGCGTCGACCACGTCGAGGTGGGCGAGAAAGAGCACCGGCTTTTCCGGGCCGGTTCCGTGAATCCGCACGACGAGGTTCTTGTTCTTCGCCTCGGGGCCAACGATATGGATATCGCTGGTCGGAACGCCCGCCCGCTGAAAGCGCGCCGCGATCTCTTCGGCCAGCGGCGTCACGTCGCCGTGCTGCAGCGACGTGTTCGCCGACACCAGCTCCGTCAGGATCAGGCGCGCTTCACGTTGCGCCGCGTCGGTGGGGGCCTGCGCTCCGAGCTGGCCGGCGACCAGCGCGCACAGAATCATCGCTGCTGCACCCTTCATCAGACGCCTCCTGCTGGTATGTGTTTGCCGTCCCAGGCTAGCGCAGCCGGCGGACCGCGATCCGCTGGGTCACCAGCGCGCGCACCGTGCGGCCGGCGTAATGGGTATCGACCGTACTCTCGATGTTGCGAATCCACGCCACCGGCCCGCGCCGGCGATCCCACGCCACTGCGCCGTTCTCATGTGAATCGATGGTCGCGCTGATGCTGACGTTGTCGGGCGTAACGTAATTGCTGTCGCGACGCGCCTGCTGCGACCAGCGATATCGCGAGACGCCAGCTGAATCCCCGACCTGACGCCAGCTCCGGGCGCCATCGGCCTGGGCCTGCCTGGCGGGAGTCGACGTTGGCGCCGGCGGCAGGAAGTCATTCATCGCGATCGCGATGTCACTGACGTCCGCGATTTCTGCTGGGACGAACGGCTGCACGACGACCCGTGCCGCGCCATCCGGCGTCAGGAACAGGCGCCAGCGCGCGCCGATCACCGGATCGACATTGATCGTGCGCTGCGTGGCATCGGCCAGCTGCGACAGTTCGAGCGAATCCGCCGTCACGACGAGTGTATCGCCGACCCGGGTGATGCCGAACTGGGCGCTTCGGCTCGACGACCACTTCCGTTCGGAGGAGCCTGATTGCGATGTCCCCTCGGTCTGCACCAACTCGACGAAGACCGCATGATCGAGCCGCACGCCACCGTACGACACCTCCATCTGGGCCGGCAGCGCACGCGCGCTGACGACCGCGCAACACACGGCCGCGCAGCCGACGCGTCGCAGCGTCGTCTCACCCACGGCTAACCGAGGTACGGATAGCGCCAGTTGTGCGGTGGACTGCCGACTTCCTTGATGGCGCGCGGCGACACCCAGCGATAGAGGTTGAGAATGCTGCCGGCCTTGTCGTTGGTGCCCGACGCTCGCGCGCCGCCGAAGGGCTGCTGGCCGACCACCGCACCAGTGCACTTGTCGTTGACGTAGAAATTGCCGGCGGCGTATCGCAGACGCGTTTCCGCCGACATCACCGCACTCCGGTCGGTCGCAAACACGGCGCCGGTGAGGGCGTATGGCGAAGCGGTATCGACCAGGTCGAGCACCTCGTCCCACGAGTTGTCGTCGTACACATAGGCCGACAGGATCGGGCCGAAGAACTCGACGCTCATGATCTGATGACGCGGATCATCCGTCTCGAGCACGGTGGGGTCGACGAACCAGCCGGTGCTGTCATCGCAGTTGCCACCCGCCACGATCGTGACCCGCGGATCGGCCTTCGCCGCCTTGAGGACCTGCTCCAGGCGCCGGAAGGCGCGCTGGTCGATCACGGCTCCGACAAAGACGCCGAAATCGGCGGGATCGCCGACCTTGATACTGGCGATCTCTTCCTGCAATCGTGTCTTCACGCGCGACCAGAGCGAACGCGGGATGTAACATCGCGACGCCGCCGAACACTTCTGTCCCTGGTATTCAAACGCGCCGCGAATCAGCGCGGTCACCAGTGCTTCGACGTCGGCGCTCGGATGGGCGAGGATGAAATCCTTGCCGCCGGTCTCGCCGACGAGCCGTGGATAGCCGCGGTACTGGTCGAGACGTTCGGATACACCCTTCCAGAGCTGATGGAAGACAGGCGTCGAACCAGTGAAGTGAATGCCGGCGAGGCGTGGATCGGAGAGGAGCACGTCGGTCACGGACGCCGACTCGCCCGGCACGAACTGGATCACGCCCGGCGGCAGCCCCGACGCCTGGAGGATCTGATAGAACACCCAGTTGGAGAGGAGCGCCGTGGCGGACGGCTTCCAGAGCGCGACGTTACCGAGCATCGCCGGCGCCGTGGGCAGGTTGCCACCGATGGCGGTGAAGTTGAACGGCGTGATGGCATAGACGAAGCCTTCGAGCGGCCGGTAGTCGAGCCGGTTCCAGACTCCGGGCACCGAGATCGGCTGCTCATGCATCAGTCGTTCGGCGTAATGCACGTTGAAGCGGAGGAAATCGGCGAGTTCGCACGCGGCGTCGATTTCGGCCTGATGCGACGTCTTTCCCTGGCCAAGCACGGTGGCCGCGTTCATCCGCATCCGCCACGGGCCGCTGAGCAGATCGGCGGCGTTCATGAACACCGCGGCGCGATCCGCAAAGGGCCAGCGCTCCCAGTCGCGCTGCGCGCGGGTGGCGCCGTCGATCGCGTCCTGGAGCAGGGCCGGCGGCGCCTGGTGTGCTGTCGCGAGCCGGTGCTGGTGCCGCTGCGGCGACGTCACGGCGACGGTGCGATCAGTGCGATGCTCGCGGCCGTCGACCACCACCGGAATCTCGGTCACCGTCGATTCGAGCTCGCTGATGGCGGCCTGAAGCGCGCTCCGCTCCCGCGACCCCGGGGCGTAGGTCAGGACCGGTTCGTTGACCGGAACGGGAATGTTGCCGATGGCGGACATGCATCACCCTGGACAGAGATGGGACGGCGTTGACGAAGTCGATGAAAGATAAGGGGCCCGCTCACCCGGCCCGGAGGCTGGTAAGGACGGCGTCAGGGAGCGACCGCATCGGGTCATTCGCGTAAGCGGGCGCGCCATATTGCCGATTCGATGACCCCCGCGTCATCGCCCACCGACCCCGGAGCACCCGTGTACTTCGTCCTCTCGTTCGTGCTTGCATTGGTTGCAACCTTGCCCGGCATTGCGCAGCGCGGTGATGGCGGCGCCTTCGTTACCGTGCTCGGCCGCGACACCGTGGCGATCGAGAGCTTCGAGCTCGGCGCCGCCAGGCTCGACGGCGATATCCTCCTGCGCGCGCCGCGCACCGTGCGCTACCACTATGCGATGACGCTGCGCGCCGACGGATCCGTCGCGCGCTCGGAGGTCGAGTTCATCCCGCTCACCGACAATCTGCCTCGCCGAAAGACTACCATCACCTTCACCGCCGATTCCGCACGCGTCGATTTTGATTCAGCGGGGGCGGTGCGGACCGTACGCCATGCCGTGCCCAGAGGCACCACGCCGGAGTTGATGAGCGGCTTCAACTCCGACTACGGCCTCTACATCTCGCTTGGCATGTACGAGTCGATCCTCGCGCACTCCGGTGCTTCCGACAGCAGTGTGGTGCCCGTGATCGGCGCCATCAGCGGCGAACCGGGACGGAAGATCCTCGTCCGCCGTTCGCCGACCGTCGTCGATGTCGATTATTTCAAAATCCTCTGGACCCACTTTGCGGTGAACAGCGCGCGGCAGATTCAGAGCGCTGATGCCACCGAGACTACGGAGAAGACTCGGTCGGTGCGGATCGGTGCGGTCAATATCGATTCAGCGGCGAAGGAGTTCGTTCGCCGCGACCGGTCCGGCAAGTCGTTCGGTGTGTCCTCGCCACCCGATTCGGTGCGGACGCACATCGGCGGCACCACGATTGCCATCGACTACAACTCGCCGCGGAAACGGGCGCGTGAGATTCTCGGCACCACCGTGCCATACGATCGCGTCTGGCGCACCGGCGCTGACGCCGCCACCGTCCTGACGGTCAATCGCGCGCTCACCATCGGTGGCTACGTCCTCCCTGCCGGGAAGTACACGCTCTGGACCGTGCCGTCGAAGGGCGGGGCGGAGCTGGTGATCAACAGTCAGCATGGACAGTGGGGCACCGACTACGACCCGGCCACCGACCTCGTGCACCTGCCATTGCGAACCGCCAAAGCCGCAGCGCCGCAGGAGAACTTCACGATCGGCATCACCGGATCCGGATCGGACGGGGAGCTCACGTTGCAGTGGGACGACTTCATCTGGAGCATTCCGGTCAGCGCGCACTGAGGCCGGAAGGGCGACGACAGCGCGCGCCTGTTTCCCTTGGCCCGCGCTCGTTACCTTTCGGCCCGACTTCGCCGGAGAGCCCGACCATGCGCCGCCTGATACCACTGGCATTGCTGCTCGCAGTGCCCGCCTGCCGTGACTACGACCGTTACGCATACCTGTCGAGCGAAAAGGGGCTGATGGCGCCCGACGACTACGCGAAGTACGGCCCCGACCAGGCGATCTCGATGGCGATCGGCCGGGAATTCGCCAAGGGGTATGCCGGACGCACCCCGGAAGGCTTCGCGAAGCAGGCCGGCGCAGCACTCGCGTACGCCCACAAGTTTTCGCAGGTCAAGGACATCTCGGCCGATACCCTCGGCAACCGCCTGGTCGTGACCTTCGCCGACGGGTGGACCACGCAGGTGACGCCCATCACCGATGGGAAGAGCGGCGACGAAACGGCAAACCTGCCGAAAAAGAACTAGCTGGTCGCCGGGGCCTGCCCGGGCCCGGCTCCCCGCTCCCAGCTCTCCCGGAGGCCTCCGATCATGGACCATCAGACGTCCTCCGGTTCCGAAATCACGCCCGAACTCCTTTACCTGCTCAGCGGCGACGCCGAAGACTTCGCAGCTGCCATTGCCGACCTGCGCGCCGTCGAGCTGGCGGAGGCGCTCAATCACCTGCCAGTCGAGGCCGCCGCTCGCGTCGTCACCGCGCTGCCCTTCGAGCGGGTGGTCCAGCTCTTCGACGAACCCGAGCTGGAACGGCGAGGGCCGATTTTCGAAGAGCTGCAGGTCGCGGTTGCCGCACCCCTCGCCGACGCGCTCTCCGCCGACCAGCAGGTCGAGCTCTATCGTGAGCTGACACCCGAGGGGCGCACCCGCCTGCTGCCCTTCCTCGCAGCGGGAACGCGCGACACGCTGCGCGCGCTGATGAATTACCCCGAGACATCGGCCGGCGGCATCATGACGACCGAGTTCGTGTCGGTGCCGAACACCTGGACCGCTGACGACGTGAAGCGGTACATCACCGAGGTCGGCGAGGCCAAGGAGACGGTCTACGCCATCTACGTGATCGAGCCGGTCGACAACACGCTCGAGCGCGTGATCTCGCTGCGTGAAGTGATGATGGTCCCCGGCGCGACCGCCGTGTCGAGCATCGGCGACGAGCGCCCGCCGATCACCGTCGACCCGCTGGTGGATCGCGAGGATGCCGCACGACTGATCTCCAAATACAACCTGCTGGCACTGCCGGTGATCGACGATCATCACCGCATGCTCGGCATCGTCACCGTCGACGATATCATCGACGCGCTGGTGTCGGAAAACACCGAGGATGTGCAGAAGCTCGGCGGCATGGAGGCAATCGACGAGCCGTACCTGCAGATCTCCTTTCTCGAAATGCTGCGCAAGCGCGCCGGGTGGCTGGCGATCCTGTTCGTCGGCGAAACGCTCACCGCCCAGGCCATGGGCCACTTCCAGGCCGAAATCGAGAAGGCCGCCGTCCTGGCGCTCTTCATTCCGCTGATCATCTCGTCGGGTGGCAACTCGGGGTCGCAGTCGACCTCGCTGATCATCCGTGCGATGGCACTGAAGGACGTCGCGTTGCGTGACTGGTGGCGCGTTGTCGTGCGCGAGGTGCCGACCGGCCTGGCACTCGGCACGATGCTCGGCACCATCGGCTTCTTCCGGATCCTGCTCTGGCAGTTTCTCTGGTCGCATCACTACGCCCTCTTCGGCGTCACTCTCGGGCTCGACTACGGCGTGCATCACATGCTGGTGGCGGGCACCGTCTTCCTGTCGCTGATCGGCGTCGTGCTCTTCGGATCGGTGGCGGGCTCGATGCTTCCCTTCCTCCTCCGCCGCGCGGGACTCGACCCCGCGAGCGCGTCGGCGCCGTTCGTCGCGACCCTGGTCGACGTGACCGGCCTTGTCATCTATTTCGTGGTGGCGTCGATACTCCTCAGCGGTACGTTGCTCAAATGAAATCGCGCACCCTGCTGACCATCGCGGTGATCCTGGTCTTCGTCGCCTTCCTGGCCTGGTCGACGCTGTCGGCGCAGAAGGTGACCTGCAATGTCTGCGTCAGTTACATGGGGAAATCCAACTGCGCCACCGCCTCCCACGAGAACGAAGCCGAAGCGGTGCGCTCGGCCCAGACGACAGCGTGCGGCCCGCTGGCCCGGGGGATGAACGACGCCATCGCCTGCCAGCGTCAAGTTCCCGTCTCGCAGGAATGCCGCTCGAGATAGGCTCAAGTCGTTGCCGCAACTGATGTTACCCATTCGTACCCCGGTCGGGTCACCCACGCCGGCCGCTACCGTATTACGGCGAACAAGGGCATTGTTCATCTCTTCGCCAGCCCGCTTGGCGGGTCCTGTAACCCGAGGACAGTGAAGCAGTCATGAGCCTGAACGACGCAGCGCGGAAGATGTGGCACAAAGTCGAGGTCCTCCGGGACCTCGAGCCGATCGTGCATTCGATGATGGCGGAGCACGAGCGGAAGCGCGATCTCT
This sequence comes from Gemmatimonadota bacterium, assembly GCA_041690795.1. GTDB lineage: Bacteria > Gemmatimonadota > Gemmatimonadetes > Gemmatimonadales > GWC2-71-9 > Palsa-1233. Next base: position 10,755 of record JBEPVV010000007.1, read on the forward strand.
GGTTCCCGAGCGAGCTGCTCGCGCCCGCACCCGGCGTCGACCCCGACGTGCATATCAAGCAGTTGCGAGAGCGGGTCGCGGGGATTCCCGATGCCTGCCGCGCCGCACTCGCGCTCAACACGCTCACTGAAGAAGGTCTGCCGCATTTCCATCGGCTGCTCGCCGTGTACCTCGGTGACGACTCGCACTGGCGCAACTGGAACAATCTCTGGACGGCCGAAGAAGACCGTCACGGCACGGTACTCAGCGAATACATGCGCGACACCAACGTCGTCGACCAGCGGAAAATGGAACAGCTCAAGTTCGAGTACATCAAGGCCGGCTTCAACCCGCAATGGGACAAGGATCCGTACCGCGTCTTCGTGTACACCACGCTGCAGGAGCGCGCGACGCAGTACTCGCACGCCAACACCGGTCGAGTGATCGACGAATACGAGCCCCTCCTCGGCGGCATCCTGGCCAAGATCGCGATGGAAGAGGCGCGCCACTTCACCTTCTATCGCCGCGTCTTCACCGAAATTCTCAAGCGCGACCCGAGCGAAGCACTGCGCTCCGCCGCGCACGTGCTGCCGGCAATCGACATGCCGGGCGTCACCATTCCTGGATTCAAGGAGTTCGCCGACGTGATCCGGCGCTCGGGGATCTACGGTCCGCGCGACTATCTCCGCATCGTGCAGGACCAGCTCGCGCACTGGCGCGTCGAAGCCCTTGAGGGACTGGACGAGTGGGGGCGCAAGGCGCAAGAGCGAATGCTCGAGGTGCCGGATCGTCTCAAGCGCATCGCGGACCTGATGGAAACCCGGTCCCGCACCAAGACCTTCGCGTTCGAGGTTGCCTTCGCGCGCGAGTTTGCGATGGAGTAGCAGGTTGCTCGCCGAGGTCGCGGTGGCAGTGCTGACGGGCGCCCGCTTCGTGGTGGCGGGCGCCTTCGTCGTGTCCGCCGCAATCGCGGTGACGCACTGGGGCATCCGCCGCGGCAGCGTCAACGCCTTCGGGGGATGGGCCCGCTTCATCCGCCGTATCGGCGATCCGTTGCTGCGGCCGCTGGAGCGGCGTCTCGTGCGCTCGGGCGCCAATCCGCAGGACGCACCGATGTGGCTGATCGGCGTCACGGTGGTCGGCGGCCTGGTGCTCATCGGCGTGGTCCAGTGGCTGGTCGATTTCGTGTATTCGCTCTACCTGAGTGCGCGGTCCGGGTTCGCGCTCGCCACCGTCGCCCATTACGTCTTCGAGTTGCTGAAGGCAGCCATCATCGTCCGCGTCATCGCGTCGTGGTTCACGATCTCGCCCTACTCGAAGCCGATGCGCATTGTGCATGCGATGACCGACTGGCTGATCGAGCCACTGCGCCGCGTGCTGCCGCCCATCGGCATGTTCGATTTCAGTCCGCTCGCTGCATACTTCATACTATATTTGGCTGAACAACTGGTGATGCGGGCCTTCTGACGCTGTTGCCGCGGACACCCGCGGTGGCACAGAGACTGCATCAGCGCGGAGCGTCACGAGACGCTCCGGCAGGCGTGGCGATTTCCGGCGAGTTGCGGCCACGAAAAACAATCCGCTAAGGCAGTCCATTGACCGATCCCGACGACAAGCGTGTTGCGCGACTGCAGCGGATCCCTGGCCTGCTGGCCGAACGAATCCTGCTGCTCGACGGCGCCATGGGCACGATGCTGCAGCGAGCGAAGCTCGCCGAAGAAGACTACCGCGGCGAGCGCTTCGCAGCATCGGCGCGCGACCTCAAGGGCAACCACGACCTGCTCTGCATCACCCGGCCGGACGTGGTGCATGAGGTGCACGCGGCCTATCTCGCCGCCGGCGCCGACATCGTCGAGACCAACTCGTTCAACGCCACGCGCATCTCGCAGGCCGAATACGGGCTGCAGGACCACGTTCACGACATCAATGTCGCGGCGGCCGCGGTCGCACGCAGTGCGGCAGATGGCGCGGAAACGCCGGAGCGGCCGCGGTACGTGGCCGGCGTGCTGGGCCCGACGTCGGGCACCGCCTCACTCTCCCCGTCGGTCGAGGATCCCGCGTTCCGCAGCGTCACCTTCGACCAGCTCGCGCTCGCGTACCGCGAAGCCGGTCGCGGGCTGATCGAGGGCGGCGCCGACCTGCTGCTGATCGAGACGATCTTCGACACCCTCAACGCCAAGGCGGCCGTCTTCGGCGTCAGCCAGCTCTTCGACGAGCTGGGCTTCCGCGTCCCGCTGATGATCTCGGGCACGATCACTGATCGCAGCGGGCGGACGCTCTCCGGGCAGACGACCGAGGCGTTCTGGATTTCGCTGCAGCACGCCGCACCGCTTTCGATCGGCCTCAATTGCGCGCTGGGCCCCGACCTGTTGCGCGAGTACGTGCAGGATCTGTCGCGCGTCGCCAACGTGGCGGTGAGCACGCATCCCAACGCGGGATTGCCCAACGCCCTCGGCGGCTACGATCTCGACGCCGAGACGATGGCGGCCGCGATCGGCGAATGGGCGCGCAGCGGACTGGTCAACATCGTCGGCGGCTGCTGCGGCACCACGCCCGAGCACATCAGCGCGATGGCAGAGGCAGTGCGCGGCGTCGCACCGCGCGCGATTCGGCCCGGCACCACGATCGGTAACACCAGGCTCGCCGGGCTCGAGCCGTTCGAGATCCGCCCCGATTCACTGTTCGTCAACGTGGGCGAGCGGACCAACGTCACCGGGTCGCGGCGCTTCGCGAAGCTGATCCGCGATCAGCAGTACGAAGCCGCACTCGAGGTCGCCAAGCAGCAGGTCGAGGCGGGCGCGCAGATCCTCGACGTGAACTTCGATGAAGCGCTGCTCGATGGCGAAGCGTCGATGACGCGCTTCCTGCACCTGATCGCCTCCGATCCCGCCATTGCCCGCGTGCCGGTGATGGTCGACTCCTCACGCTGGAGCGTGATCGAGGCGGGGCTCAAGTGCCTGCAGGGGAAGGGCGTCGTCAATTCGCTCTCGCTGAAGGAAGGCGAGGCGAAATTTCTCCAGCAGGCGCGACTGGTGCGCCGTTACGGTGCAGCGACCGTCGTCATGGCCTTCGACGAGAAGGGGCAGGCCGAGACTGCCGAACAGCGCGTCGACATGCTCGAACGCGCGTTCCGCCTGCTGGTCGATGTGGTCGGCTTTCCGCCCGAAGACGTGATTCTCGACGCCAATGTGTTCGCCGTGGGCACCGGCATCGAGGCGCACGCCGACTACGGCAACGCCTTCGTGGCTGCGGTTCACGCCGTCAAGGAACGGTGCGCCGGAGCCCACACCAGCGGCGGCATCAGCAATGTCTCGTTCTCGTTCCGCGGCAACGATGCCATCCGCGAGGCGATTCACGCGGTCTTCCGCGAGCGCGCGATCGCCGCGGGGCTCGACATGGGCATCGTCAACGCCGGCCAGCTCCCCGTGATCGACGATCTCGACCCCGAGCTGCGCGACCGCGTGGCGGACGTGCTCTGGAATCGCCGCGCCGACGCAACCGAACGACTCCTCGAAATCGCCGACCGCGCCAAGGGTCGCGTGGCAACCGGGCCTGACCTGGCGTGGCGCGATGCCCCGGCGGAGGAACGCCTGTCGCACTCGCTGGTGCATGGGATCGCCGAGTTCGTCGAGATCGACGTTGAAGCGGTCCGGGCCAATGCCGCGCAGCCTCTCGACGTGATCGAAGGTCCGTTGATGGCAGGCATGAGCCGGGTGGGCGACCTCTTTGCGGCCGGCAGGATGTTCCTTCCGCAGGTGGTCAAGAGCGCGCGCGTCATGAAGCGCGCGGTGGCCTACCTGGTTCCCTTCCTGGAAGCGCAGCGGAGCACCGAGCCGCCTCGCAGCCGCGGGAAAATCCTGCTCGCCACGGTCAAGGGCGACGTGCATGACATCGGCAAGAACATTGTCGGCGTCGTGTTGCAGTGCAACGAATGGGAGGTGATCGACCTCGGCGTGATGGTGTCATCGGCAACGATTCTCGAGACAGCACGCCGCGAAAAGGTCGATCTCGTCGGCCTGTCGGGGCTGATCACTCCATCGCTCGACGAGATGGCGTTCGTCGCGTCGGAGTTCAAGCGCGAGGGGCTCGACATCCCGATCCTGATCGGTGGCGCGACCACCTCGCGCGCGCACACCGCCATCCGGATCGCGCCCGAGTACGACGGACCGGTGGTCCACGTGCTTGATGCCTCGCGCGCTGTGCC
>JBEPVV010000008.1:0-14617 GCA_041690795.1 Gemmatimonadota bacterium
ATGCCACCCAGGCCGGCCGTCAGCGTGATTGTCCCCCCGAGCGAGCCGCCGAAATGCTTGTCGGCTGCCGCCGCGAAGGTTTCGTACGTCCCCTGCAGGATGCCCTGGGTGCCGATGTAGATCCACGATCCCGCCGTCATCTGGCCATACATCATCAGCCCGAGCCGGTCGAGCCGGTCGAACTCTTCCCACGTGGCCCATTTTGGTACCAGGTTCGAGTTGGCCAGCAGGACGCGCGGCGCGAAGTCGTGGGTCCGGAGCACGGCCACCGGTTTGCCACTCTGGATCAGGAGCGTTTCGTCGTTCTTCAGCCGATCAAGCGTTGCGATGATGGCGTGATACGCAGCCCAGTTGCGCGCCGCCTTCCCCCGACCGCCATAGACGATCAGCTCTTCCGGCTTCTCGGCCACTTCCGGATCGAGGTTGTTCATGAGCATCCGTTTGGCGGCCTCCTGAATCCAGCCAAGCGCGGTGCGGGTGTTGCCTCGAGGAGCGTGGATCGGCATGGCAGGGAACGTAAGGCGAGAGCCGGCCAAACCAAGCGGGACGGCTGCTCTTCCCCGGCCGCATGAATAGCGGAGATTCAACGGCGCCCTTCACCCGGAGAGACGAGGTGGCCGCTACCCCCGATCGTTCGCTTCCGCTCGCCGAAGTGCTGGGCGCCGAATACGCCGCACTCAGCGGGATGCCTCCGCCTCCTTCGCCCGGCTCGCGGGTTGAGCCCCGTCACGTCCTCGAGCCCCGCGCGCTCGCCCGGCGCCTGATCGAGGGCAACGACCAGCTGGTGGTCATGCTCCGCCGCGACCTGCTTCGCGACGCCGTCGCAGACCTGGTCGATCCGTATCGATCCGGCAACGCCACCGAGCTCACCGGCGTACTCTGTCGCGCCCTGAACCAGTTGATTGGCGACCCGCGCTGCTACGATGCGCTGCACCAACGCTTCTACGAAGGAATCTCGTTCCGGTCGCAGACCGTGGATCGAATCGATCGCGCCCCGGACCCGCTGCTTCACCGGCTGATTCTCGAAGACGCGTTCCCGGAAATTCATCGCATCTTCGATGTCGAGCTCGCCGAGCTGTTTCGACGCGCCCATCGGCAGCGCTTCCAGGCACTCTGCCTCTCCGGTGGTGGCGTGCGCAGTGCCACCTTTGCCCTCGGAGTCATCGAAGGGCTGGCGAGGCATCGCCTGCTCAGCCAGTTCGACTACCTCTCGACGGTGTCGGGTGGGGGATACACCGGCGGCTGGCTCAGCGCCTGGATCGCGCGCACCTCGCTCGCATCGGTGACCCGCCAGCTGGGTCGGCGTCGAGCGAGGCCGATGGAACCTGACCCCGAGCCGGTTCGGCGCTTGCGCCAGTTCACCAATTATCTCACTCCGCGCCTCGGCGTGCTCTCTGCCGATGCGTGGACGCTGGCTGCGACGTATCTGCGGAACCTGCTCCTCAACTGGATCGCGTTCGTTCCCCCGCTGATCGGCGTGGTGACGCTGCCACTGCTGCTGGTCGTGCTGGTGCGATGGCGCCCGGTGGGCGATGCGGTCTCGGTCCAGTATGCCGCTGGCGCAGTGCTGACGATCGCGGCCATCGTGGCCAGCATCCGCGCGGTGCGATACGTGCACCTCAACCGACCGCGACAGGTGACGCACGGAGAAGGCGCCCGGATCTTCGACGAGAAGCGCAGCCAGCGCGAATTTCTTCGCGACTGCCTCTTCCCGCTGCTCGTTGCCGTCACCGCGATCGTCGTGTGCTGGGCGTGGGGAAGCTCGTACGCATCGCCGGCCGGCGACCTGCTGCGCCGACTTCCTGCGCCGATCGCGCTTGGCCTCACCGGTGCGCTCATTCACGTCGCCGGGTGGGTGCTGGCCATGCGCCGTATTCGCCGCGACGGCGATCGCTTGCGGATCGCCGTCGCGCAGTGGCTGGTGCCTCCGGTGAGCGGGTTCGCACTGGGCGTGATCGGCGCGTGGCTGAGCCGTTTCGCGCCGCCGCTCTGGCAACTGAGTGCCAACGCCGTCGGCTGGTACGTATGGCTTTCCGGACCGACGCTCCTCCTCGTCATCATTGTCGCAAGTCACCTGTTCGTCGGCTATACCAGCAGAAACCAGAGTGATGCCGAGCGAGAGTGGTCGGCCCGCTTCACCGGCTGGGTGTTGATCGCGGTGACGACGTGGCTAGTGGTCGGGGGGCTCGCGATCGGCGGCCCGCTGCTGATGCAGTGGATCACCGATGCGTGGCAGCTGCACGGATCAGGCGTGCTCAGCTGGGTGGTGTCCGCCCTGGCTGCAACAGCGGGGCTCGGCGCGGCGGCCACTGCGAAGAGTGCGCGCACGCCGATCACGATGTCGGCAAGTGCGCGCACCAGGATCGCGTTGGGACTCGCCACCATCTTTCTGGGCTGGCTCGTCGTCGTGTTGTCGATGGCTGGTTCCTGGCTGATCGCCATCGCCGCTCCCATTGTTGGCGCGAGCATGCCCGACTCCACGCCGGCGCTGGTGACTGCACTGGGTGTGGTTGCTCTGCTGCTGATCTTCGGCGCGGTGACCAGCGCCTGCATCGATGTCAACATGTTCTCGCTGCACGCGATGTATCGCAGTCGATTGATCCGCGCGTATCTGGGAGCCTCTCGCCGAGCCGGTGAGCGCGATCCCAATCGGTTCACCGGGTTCGACGACGAAGACAACATCTATCTCCGCGAACTCTGGCCGCAGCCGGCTCCCCGCAGCGGAAACCGGCGGCCGCTTCACATCATCAACGCAACGCTCAACCTCGTCACTGCCGACAACCTCGCATGGCAGGAGCGAAAGGCAGAGTCGTTCACCTTTTCTCCGCTGCACTGCGGCAGCGTCAACGTGGGCTATCGCCTCACTCAGGACGATCCGCGCGATCCTGCGTCGGGAGGCTACGGCGGTGAACTCGGCGTCACTCTCGGCACCGCCATGGCGATCTCGGGCGCAGCCGCCAGTCCCGACATGGGCTATCACTCGTCGCCGGTGCTCTCGTTGCTGCTGGCGTTTTTCGATGTGCGCCTCGGCTGGTGGCTGGGGAATCCCGGCCACGCGGGGCGCAACGTTTTCCGTCGGTCCCGCCCGGTATCGTCGTTGCGTCCATTGATCGATGAGGCGCTCGGTCGCACCGACGATCGCAACGCCTACGTCTACCTGTCGGATGGCGGGCACTTCGAGAATCTCGGGCTTTACGAAATGGTCCTTCGCCGATGTCATGTCATCGTGGTTTGCGATGCGTCGTCCGATCCAACGGCCTCCTTCGAGGATGTCGGTAACGCGATCCGGAAGATCCGCATCGACCTCGGCATTCCGATTGACCTCGACACGGCGGCGCTGACCGGCACGCGGCGCGACGGATTGCCGTTCGCCGCTCACGGCACAGCCGTGGGCACGATCCGGTACAGTTGCGCCGATCGTGGCGCTCCCGACGGGACCCTGGTCTACCTCAAGCCAGCGCTCCCCGAGCCCGCGCCGGCCGACGTGCTGGCGTATTCACAGCTGAGCCGCAACTTTCCGCACGAGACGACCGCCGACCAGTGGTTCTCGGAGTCCCAGTTCGAGAGCAATCGCGAACTCGGCTCGCAACTGGTGGAGCAGATTATCGACGGGGCCCGGGTGCCGGAACGCGGCAGTCTAGAATGGTTTGCCCGGCAGGTCGCAGCAGGCGCTGACCGTCGCGACGCGACGCCAGCGAATTCCGGAGAGGAAAGGCGATGAAGCTCCGCCAGTGGCTGACTGCTCAGCGCACGCTGCCGATACTCGCGTGCTTCTTCGTCTATGCCGGAATCCTGCATTTCGTCCGACCTGGCGGGTTCGTTGCGATCGTGCCGCCTTGGGTTCCAGCAGCGTCTGTGATGGTAGCTGTGAGCGGAGCGGCAGAAATCGTTGGAGGAATAGGAGTAGTATTCGCTACTACGAGATATCTAGCAGGAATCTGGCTCGTCCTCCTGCTCATCGCCATCTTCCCGGCAAACGTCTTCATGCTCCACCACGCCATCGAAGAGCATTCGGCGACGTGGTGGTTAGCGTTGTTGTGGCTGAGACTACCCTTCCAGCCCCTGATGATCTGGTGGATCTGGCGGGGGGCCATCCGCCCGGGTACTCCGGCCTGACTACTCGCCGATATCCTTGGCGGTCGGTTTGTCGCGTTGGGTCGGATCTTCGCGTTTCGGGGTGTCGTGCTTGGAAAGTTCGTCGTTGTGCTGGCGCGGATCGCGGACGTTGGGCGCCGACGGATCGGGCGCGCCGTGTGAATTCTGGTTGCGTGGACGCTTGCTCATGATGGGCTCCGGACGGGGTTCAAGAGGTGGGACGGTCGAAGCCCAGCCAGGGACACAATCGGGATTAGTCCCGGGGGAAAGACGCCGCAAAGAGCATGACGAAGCCGGTAAAAACCGCGAGAATGCCGACGGTGATGGCCCCGAGCGATGGAAATGAAGTCAGCTTCGGCGACGTGATCTCCTTCGTCGCGTAGGAGACTCGCGTGCAGCAGAGCGCGGGGTTGTGCCAGGGGATTCCCGAGATCGAATCGTGCCCGATCAGCACCGAATCGAGTTGAATCTTCCTGCCCTGAAAATCGAACTCCACCATTTCATCGGGGCGCAGTTTTGTCCGGGCGGCAACGTCAACCGGATGCGACGAGACGCACGCAGTTCCGGCCACGGTGGCGAAGAGCGTCGCGGACGCAAGCGCACGCCGGTTTGCTCGGCGCCCACGCCGGCTCATGCGCGCAGGCTGCCGATGTCAATGACGAAGCGGTACTTCACGTCGCTGCGCAGCATGCGCTCGTAGGCCTCATTGATCTGCTGGATGCGAATGAGCTCGATGTCGGCAGTGATATCGTGCTTTGCGCAGAAGTCCAGCATCTCCTGGGTTTCGGCGATACCGCCAATGAGTGAGCCGGCGAGCGACCTGCGTTTGTTGATCAGCTTGCCCGTCGTGATCGCCGGATGAGGTGTGGGCGGCGCGCCAACGACGACCATGGTGCCGTCGCGAGCCAGTACCGCGAGGTATGTGTCGAGATTGTGCGACGCGGCGACGGTATCGAGGATCATGTCCAGCGGCGCCGCGGTGCGGGTCCACTCTGTCAGGGCCGCCTCATCGCGCGTGACGACGACGTCATCTGCGCCAAGTCGGTGACCGTCCGAAATCTTGCTGGCCGATGTAGTGAAGAGCGTCACGTGCGCACCCATCGCGTGCGCAATCTTCACCGCCATGTGACCCAGGCCGCCGAGGCCCACGACGCCGCACCGCTTGCCGGGGCCGACATTCCAGTGGCGGAGCGGCGAATAGGTCGTGATGCCGGCGCACAGCAGCGGCGCCGCTCCGGCCGGCTCGAGGGAATCGGGAATGCGCAGCACGAAGCGCTGATCGACCACGATGGTGCCGGCGTAGCCGCCGTAGGTCACCCCGCCGGTGTGTTGGTCGGGCGAGTTGTAAGTGAAGGTGGTGCCGACGCTGCAGAACTGCTCCAGCCCCGCGGTGCAGTCGGGGCAGGTGCCGCACGAATCGACCATGCAGCCGACACCGGCCAGCATCCCGGGGCGGAACTGGGTCACCGCGCTGCCGACGCCGGTTATCCGGCCGACGATCTCATGACCCGGCACACAGGGAAACTTGGTACCCGCCCATTCGCTCCGGACGGTGTGGAGGTCGGAGTGACAGACTCCGCAGAAGAGAATGTCGATTTCGACGTCGGTTTCCATGGGATCGCGGCGCGCGATCTCGTGACTGCGGAGCGGGGTCTCTGCGGAGAACGCGGCGAAGGCGGGAGTCGGCTTCATCGGGTACCAGGGTGGGGTGTGGGCCAGCGGGCGAAAACTAGTGCCCTGATTCTCACGGCGCGGAGGCGTGACCACGGCCGAGGCGAATCTCGTAGATTCGGGAGATGACGACCGCCGCCCCGCCCGTAGATTCGATGTTTCCGACGCTGACGCCAGCCCAGGTCGCGCGGGTCGCAGCACATGGGCACACCCGGCGTTTCGCCGCCGGCGACGTACTGGTCGAGCAGGGCGACGTCATCGTGCCGTTCTTCGTGGTCACGAGTGGCGAACTCGAGATCGTCCGACCGTCGGGTACGTCGGAGCTGAGCGTGACAGTGCATCATGCTGGCGAGTTCAGCGGTGAGACCAATATGCTTTCGGGGCGTCGCTCGCTGGTGCGCATGCGTGCACGCACCGTGGGTGAGGTGATCGAACTCAGCCGCGAGGCATTGTTGGCGCTGGTGCAGACCGACGCCGAGATCGGCGAGATCGTGATGCGTGCCTTCATCCTCCGGCGCGTAACACTCGTTGCCCGCGGCATTGGCGACGCCGTTCTCGTCGGTTCGACCCATTCTGCCGCCACGCTTCGCATTCGCGAATTCCTGACCCGAAACGGGCACCCCTACGCCTACGTCGACCTTGATCACGACGCCGACGTGCAGGAGCTGCTCGATCGATTCGACATCAAGGCCGCAGAGATTCCTGTCCTGATCTGCCGTGGAACACTGGCGTTGCGCAATCCCAGCAACCAGGAAGTCGCCGAGTGCCTCGGCTTCAACGAAGGGATCGTCCGGCGCGACCTGCGAGATGTCGTGGTGATCGGCGGCGGCCCTGCGGGGTTGGCGGCCGCAGTGTACGCTGCGTCTGAGGGGCTCGACACGCTGGTTCTGGAATCGAATGCGCCGGGAGGGCAGGCGGGATCGAGCTCGCGAATCGAGAACTATCTCGGCTTTCCCACCGGCATTTCAGGTCAGGAGCTGGCCGGGCGGGCCTTCACCCAGGCGCAGAAGTTTGGCGCCGAGGTGATGATCGCCACGGGCGCGACTCAGCTTACCTGTGCCCGCCGTCCCTACCGGATCGAAGTCAACGCCGACACGCAGATTCCCGCGCGCACCGTGGTGATAGCAACCGGCGCGCAGTATCGGCGGTTGGCGCTCGACAATCTGGCGCAGTTCGAGGGAGCGGGAGTGTATTACGGCGCGACCTTCGTCGAGGCGCAGGTGTGCGGTGCGGATGAGGTGATCGTTGTGGGAGGCGGCAACTCCGCCGGACAGGCTGCCGTCTTCCTCGCGAAGTCGGCGCGGCAGGTGCATATGCTCGTGCGCTCGGCGGGCCTCGCGGACTCGATGTCCCGCTACCTGATCCGCCGAATCGAGGACACGCCCAACATTTCGTTGCGGCCGCACACCGAGATCACCGCGTTGCTGGGGCGGGACCACCTCGATGCTGTCCGGTGGCGAACTGGTGCCGACGGCACCGAAGAAACGCACGATATCCGCCATCTCTTTCTCATGACCGGCGCTGTACCGAATACCGAATGGCTCAGCGGCTGCGTCGCGCTCGACAAGAACGGTTTCATCAAGACCGGCGCCGACATCGGCGCCGAGGACCTCGCGGCCTTTCACTGGCCGCTCGCCCGGGCGCCGCACCTGCTGGAAACGTCGCTGCCGGGGGTGTTTGCCGTTGGTGATGTGCGCAGCGGCAACGTCAAGCGCGTCGCATCGGCGGTGGGCGAAGGTTCGATCGCCATTTCATTCGTGCATCAGGCGTTGCACGAGTAGGAGGAGAGAACGTGTCGTCAGAATCCTGCGAACACATCGCGGCGGTCACCGACGTCCGGCATCCGCGACTCCGACAGTGCGACGAGTGCATCAAGACCAGGTCGGCCTGGGTGCACCTGCGGACCTGCCAGCAGTGCGGTGGAACGCACTGCTGCGATGACTCACCCAACCGGCACGCGACGGGGCACTATCACGCCACCAGGCATCCGGTGATTGCCTCCGCAGAGTCGGGAGAGCGTTGGCTCTTCTGTTATCCTGATGACGCATTCGCCGAGTACTGAGCCGCGGCAGGCAGGCCAGAGTGATGGCTGCGATTGTGGCCGGCGTGGTTAGAATCTCCGCATGACAAATCCGACGCCGTATCGTTCGCTGACGGCTTCCCGCCGCCTGACGCTGGTGACTCATGAAATCGCCCAGAGCCGCGAAAGCCGGGACGGGTATATCCGCAGCATCGTGGCGCGCGGCGGGGGATTTCGTCCCGAGAAGCTGCGCAAATGGGCACCGGCGGATCTGGCGCGCGAAGTGGTGCGCCACAACCTCGAGACGCCGCAGGATGAACTCTCGCTGATGGTGGCGTTGTACGTCGAAGTCGAGCCCGCCATTCAGGTGGCGTTTCTCGACGCGGCCGGCGTGCCGCGCGAAGGAGCGTCGATTCCCGAAGATCTGAAGCCGCCGTTTGCTGATGCGACAACGATCACGCGCGCCGCGGAAGGATTGATCGCGCAATTCGGTGACGACGCGAAGCTTTATCTGCGAACAATCGCTCTCTACAACGGCGACGGGTGGCCTGGACTGCCGGAGCTCGTCGCGGCGGGCAGCTGGTGAACGCGCGCTAGCGTCCGGCCAGGTCGCGACGAACGGTCAGCTTCTTGCCCTTGATCGTGCTCGCTCGCAGCGCCTTCACCACTTGGTCGATGCGCTCTTCCGGCAGCTCCACCAGCGCAAACTTGTCGGCAATCTCGATGGTGCCGATCTCGCGCGCCTCGATCCCTGCCTCATTCACGATCGCGCCGACCAGATCGGTGGGGCGCAGCTTGTCCTTCCGTCCAGCGCCGATGTAGATCCGCGACAGCCCGCGCGTGCGCGCCGGCCGGACATTTCTCTTTTCGGAGCGCGGCGGTTGCTCGACCGGGAGATCGAGCTCGGCATCGTCGCGCGGAGCGCCGCCGCTGCCGCGTTCGTGGGCGAGCTGCACGGCTGCCATCGCGATCGTCATCAGGTCGTGCTCATCGGCCAGTGCTTCCACCGCAACACGATAATGTTCACTCGTGCCCGCCAGGATCACCTCGCGCAGCGACGCCGTCGTGAGGCCGAGGCGACGCGCCTGCACATCGACCGCGGTTGGCAACTGCGAGACGGTGATCTTCTGGCGGGTCACTGCCTCCACGCTGCGGAGGATGCGGTGTTCGCGCGGCTCCACGAAGGTGATCGCGACACCTTCGCGACCCGCTCGCCCGGTGCGCCCGATCCGGTGCACGTATGCGGCCGGAGATTCGGGCACGTTGAAGTTGACCACGTGCGACAGGTGTTCGATGTCGAGTCCGCGCGCGGCGACATCGGTCGCCACCAGCAGGTCGACTGAGCCGGCGCGCGTCCGCTTCATGACGCGGTCGCGGGCGTCCTGCGTCATCCCGCCGTGCAGCGCCTCGGCGCGGAACCCATGTCCGCCCAGCGTCGCGGTGAGCGTGTCGACCTCGGTGCGGGTGCGGCAGAAGACCAGTGCCAGTGTGGGCGCCTCGAGATCGAGCACGCGGCCCAGCGCGGCCACCTTGTGCGCCCGCGGCACGAGGTAGGCGATCTGGCGGACGCGGGCGGTTTCGCCTTCGCGGGTCTTCTCGTCGGCGATGCGGATGCGCACCGGATCGTTGAGATGGCGTTCGGCGATGACCGTGATGCGTGGCGGCAGCGTGGCCGAAAACAGTGCCGTCTGCCGCACCGCAGGCGCGGCGTCGAGTATGCTTTCGAGATCTTCGGCGAAGCCCATGTCGAGCATCTCGTCGGCCTCATCGAGAACGATCGCGGCGACGCCTCCGAGGTCGAGCGTCTTGCGCCGGATGTGATCGAGTGCGCGCCCGGGTGTTGCGACGACGACGTGCACCCCGCGTCGCAGAATCTTGATCTGCTGGCTGAATGCCTGCCCGCCATAGATCGGCACGACCGTCGTCCCCAGCGCCCTGCCGTACCGGTGAAAAGCCTCGGCGACCTGCATGGCGAGTTCGCGCGTTGGCACCAGCACCAGCAGCGCCGGGCGGAGGGAGACGGGCGGGGTGATCGCCAGGCGCTGCAACAGTGGCAGCGCGAACGCTGCCGTCTTGCCGGTACCTGTTGCGGCCTGGCCGAGCAGGTCGCGGCCAGCCAGCAACGCCGGGATGGCGTCGGCCTGGATCGGCGTGGGCTCTTCGTAACCGAGCGCAGTGAGGGCCTCGACCAGAGGAAGCGAAAGGCCGAGATCGGCGAATGTTGGCATGGCACAAAATAGCAGGCGGTCGCCCCTCCCTTCGTTACCGCGTGGCGGCGCCGAGTCCGCTGCGGGTGCCCCCCATCCCGATCCCCACTGCCACCGCGCCGACCACGAGGTTGGCGATCGCGAGTGCGGGGTTGACGTTGAGGAGCCGGATGACGAGTTCGGCAAGGCCTGGAATGAAGCGCATGGCGCCGACGACCATCACCAGGGCTCCGACCGAGATCAGGTAGGGATACACGCGTGGGCCGCTTGAAGCCCAGATGCCTGTGGCGCCGAGTGCCAGCTCGATCACGGCGTGCAGGGTATCGGTTGTAAAGATGCCGAACACGGTGGGCGAGAAGAGTCCCCAGACTCCGGATAGGAGGAGGTAGACGGCGAGCAGCATGCAGAAGCGAGAGGCGGACATGAATCCTCGATGCAGGTTTCATGGGTGTGACGTTCGTGAGCAAGAGTTCCGCACGGGCTGAAATTCTGGAGTTACCTTCTCCGCATGCTCCAGGTCGAGAAACTCCGGAAGACCTACGGCGACCTTGTCGCGGTGGACGATGTCTCGTTCAAGCTCGAACGCGGACAGATGGTGGGCCTGCTGGGCCCAAATGGCGCCGGCAAGACAACCACGGTGTCGATGATTGCAGGCCTGGTCACGCCCGACCGAGGTGAAGTGTTGATCGGCGGCGTTCGGCTCAAGGGCGACACCGACCCGGCGAAGCGCCGCATCGGCCTGGTGCCGCAGGACCTGGCACTGTACGACGAACTCTGTCCCACCGACAACTTGCGCTTCTTCGGCTCACTGTACGACCTCCAGCAACCGGCGCTCGACAGCCGCATCAAGGAAGTCCTCGAGCTGGTGGGGCTGTCCGAGCGTGCGCGCGATGCGGTCAAGAATTTCAGCGGTGGCATGAAGCGCCGGCTCAACCTCGCCGCCGGCCTGCTGCACGACCCCGATATCCTCCTCCTCGACGAACCCACGGTCGGCGTCGATCCGCAGAGCCGCAACGCGATCTTCGAGAACCTCGAAGCGCTCAAGGCGCAGGGGAAGGCGCTGCTGTACACCACGCACTACATGGAGGAAGTCGAGCGCATGGCAGACCGTATCGTCGTCATCGACCACGGCCGGGTGATCGCGGATGACACGCTGGCGGGGCTGCATCAGCGGGTGCCCGGAGTCGAAGGCGAGCGCCCCTCGCTCGAGGCGGTGTTCCTCACGCTGACCGGAAGGAGTCTTCGGGACTGATGCTGATTCCTCTCCGTGCCATGATCCGCAAGGACCTGCAGATTTTTTTCAGCGATCGCCGATCGGTGATCATGAGTTTCATCGCGCCAATCGCGATCGCCAGCTTCTTCGGCGCGATCTTTACCAGTTCGGGGAGCAGCGCACCGTCGCGGGTCGCCGTGATGATCGCCGACCAGGACAATGGCGCCATTGCCCGTTCGATCATCGCCAGCATCAAGGCGGACAGTGCGTTGGCGGTTTCGGTGGTCTCGGCGGATTCCGCTCGCAGCGCGGTGCAGAACGGCAAGACCAGTGTTGCCGTGGTCCTCCCGCCGGGATTCGGCGATGCCGCTGGCATCGCATTCATCACCGGCAGCCACAAGCCGGAATTGCAACTTTTTTACGATCCGTCACACAGTGCCGAACTTGGCATGGTGCGTGGCATGCTCATGGGACACGTGATCGACGCGGTGGACCGGGAGATGTTCAGCGGCGCGCAGGGGCGGGTGCTTGCTGCGCGCGTCCTCGCGACGTTCGATTCAGCTGGCATGCCCCCGGCGCAGCAGGAGCGGTTTCGCGCGATGCTCGATGCCGCGCAGAATCTGTATGGCGGACCCGCGCAGTCTGGCGCAGCGCCGGTCGGATTGAGCACGCCGTATACCGTGAAAGAAACCGCAGCGACGTCGGACGCCAACGTCGCCTACAACGGATATGCCCACGCGTTCGCGGGCATGGGGGTGCAATTCCTCCTCTTTGCTGCCATCGATCTCGGCGTCGGGATTCTCTTCGAGCGGCAACGCGGGCTCTGGAAACGGCTTCGCAGTGCACCAATCTCCCGGACCCTGCTGCTCGGCGGCAAGGCCGCGAGCGGAACGCTGATCACTCTGATGACGCTGCTGGTGTCGTTCGCGTTTGCGATCGTGGTCTTCAAGGTCCGCATTCACGGAAGCGTGGCGGGGTTCCTGGCGGTCTCGGTTGCAACGGCGCTGATGGCCTCGACCTTCGGACTGCTGGTGGCGTCGCTCGGCAAGACCCCGAGTGCGACGCGCGGGGTCGCCATCCTGGCGGTGCTGCTGATGGTGATGCTGGGCGGCGCCTGGGTGCCTAGTTTCATCTTCCCGGCCTGGCTGCAGAAGGTGACGGTGGTGGTTCCGGCACGCTGGGCCGTCGATGGGCTCGACGCGATGACCTGGCGCGGCCTGCCATTCAATGCGGCGGTCGTGCCGACGCTGGTACTTCTGGGATTCGCGCTGCTGTTCGGCGTGCTGGCACTCTCCCGTTTCCAGTGGGAAGAGGCATAGCACAAGCACTGCGTGCGCCGACGTCGCTAGATCTTCGCGTTGACGATGGCGAGAATCTCTGATTCCATTGCCTGCGCGCGTGCTTCGATCGCGGCGCCGCGGGCCAGCATCTCTCCCGCGTACGCCGTGTCAGACAGTTGCGTCGCGTTGATCCGCACGTTCAGGAACGCGCCCATGACGGCGGTACGCGCGCAGAGCGCGCCAACTCCGGCGTCGGAAACCGAGCTTTCCTGGCCAAGCTCTGCCATCGCCCGGATCACCGACATCGAAGCGAACGCGGTCTCCATTACCCGGAAGGGAATTTCCATTGCGTGTTTCGTCGCCGCCTGGATCGCGTCCTTGCGCGCAGCCTTCTCATCGGCCGTGCCCCTCGGAAGGCCGAACGCCGACATCACCGCCGCAAACGCATGGGTGTCCTCATCGACGAGGCGCAGCAGCGCGGTGGCGTGTCGCTGCCCTTCCTCGGCGTAATCGGAGAATTCTTTCCATCTGGCATCCCAGCCTCGTCGATGCGCTGAGAGGTTGGCGACCATGGTGCCGAGCGCGGCACCAAGCGAGCCGACGTACGCGGCGATCGAGCCGCCGCCCGGGGCAGGACTCTCGCTCGCAGTTTCCGCCGAGAAATCGGCAAGCGTCATCGCTGCGAGGCGCGCCGGTTTTCCGTCGCGCAGCAGATACTCGATCACCCGATCTGCGGGATTGAATGGCGCAAGCTCGTCGAGCCCGAGTGAATGCACCGCGATGCGCACCAGTTCCTGTTCCGACACCCCGGTAGATCGCTGCTGTTTTTCGAGGAAGTACCTGCCCGCGTCGAGGAGGCACTTGAGCGGGACGACGCCGACGAGCTCGGATCCGGTCACGCGGATTCCGCGCCGCTCGGCGGCACGGCAGACCTCGTCAAACGCCACGTGCAGCGGCGTCACGTCCAGGTTGACCAGGTTCATCGAGACCTGCGCCACGCCGTACTCGGCGATGTACCAGCCGATGGCTTTCACCGACTTGAGCGTGCCAGGGATCACGATGGGAAGCCCCGCGGCGTTCTTCATGGGCTTGCCGGCCGGATCGAGCTGGGTTCGTCCGGCCTCGCGCACGTCGAACGCGATCGCATTGGCGCGCCGTGTGGACGTGGTGTTGAGGTTGACGTTGAACGCGACCAGAAAATCCCGCGCGCCGATGACGGTCGCGCCCGCACGCGGGTCGAATGTTGCTGGTCCGTAGTCAGGCTTCCATTCGGGCCTCGTGATCTTCTGCGCGAGCCCCTCATATTCGCCCGCACGAATCACGGCGAGATTGCTGCGCGCGCGATCGGGCTGCGCCGCCTCGTAGAGGTAGACGGGAATCGACAGTTCGCCACCAACGCGCTCGGCGAGACTCTTCGCAAAGGCAACCGTCTCTTCCATCGTGATACCGGAGATCGGCACGAGCGGGCAGACGTCGGTCGCGCCCATGCGCGGATGCTCTCCTTGGTGATGCGTCATGTCGATCGATCGCTGTGCCTGGCGAATTCCCCGGAACGCGGCCTCGATCACCGCCTCGGGCGGACCCACCAACGTGACCACCGTACGGTTTGTCGCCTTGCCCGGGTCGACGTTGAGGAGCTGCGCGCCCGCCACTGCGGCCATCGCGTCGGTGATCGCGGCGATGATCGCGGGATCACGGCCCTCGGAGAAGTTGGGGACGCATTCGATGAGTCGTCGCATGCAGGAATATGGGGCGTAACGACGGGTGTTGGCTATGCGACGGCCGCTCGTCTCCCCCGCATGGCCACGCCGCGTTCGCTTTTCCTGCTCTCGCCGGCAAGCACCAGTGGAAAGCGGGCGCAGGTCCTGATGAATCCGCGGGCTGACTTCGGGCTTGCCCGCCAGCTGCGCAGCGGTGAGGGCGCCATGCTGGGCGAAGTCTTTGCCTTCCTGAGCGGCCTGTACTTCCGCGGCAAGCTGGCCTATGCGCAGGCATTCGTCAGGCCCGGCGACGAAATCCGCGTGATCACCAGCGATCGCGGCCTGGTGCGCCCGGGCCGGTACGTGACACTCGGCGACATTCAGACGATGGCCGGAGGGCAGGTCGACCACCAGCACGAACCGTATCGCCG